>JBJTUO010000153.1:0-22300 GCA_046080785.1 Leptolyngbyaceae cyanobacterium
TCAGTGGTTTCATGCGATGCAATCCTTCCTGATGCAACCCCTTACCAATTGTCAAGGTTCAGCACCGTTCCCAGAGTTTGCGCTGTTCACCACGTTGCTAGGACGTGTTCGTTTGAGTCAATCTGGCCAGTGGTTAGCTGACACCATAATTATAGTCTTTCTGTACTATAATTATGGTGTCAGACAAAGTGTTTCGGGTTCGGTTGACTCAGCAGGAATGGGACAAGTTGGAAGGCAACGCGCAAGAGCTCGGCATATCAAGCGCAGATCTAATGCGGGACTATATCAAAAGCTTGGCGAACCTGCCTGCTTCGGGGGCATCAAACCCCAGGCAGCAGCCTTGAGGTGTCCATGTATCCCGACGCTCACCTTTGAGCTAGAGCGCGGGACTTATAGCCCCTCAAACTCCCCATCAGTTAAATTGATGAGATTGAATCGCCGCCCAAAGCCGCCGAGTCCGTTCATTCAGGCAAGGCGGATTGATACAATTTGTAACTTTTTCCCCGTTAGAAACTTCTGTTATTATTCAAGAGAAGTTTATCGTTGGATACAGCTTTATGCCATCTCAATCGTTAACCAGTTAGCGATAACCAGTTAGCGATAAAAGTGGTTTCCTGTAATCACATTTTGGAGTGATTACGTCCTATTTTCAGAAAAAAATTATTTTCTGAAAAAGCCTTGACTACGTTGCTTGTCCTGCTGGTTCTCATTGATTAGCGATCGCGCCCCTACTTTGACTAACCTCTTTTATAGCCGTAGCCATGGGCAACATGGCGGCGATTCAAAACACTTACCCAGGCTCGGCATTTGGCCGAATCACCCCTGTCTTAAGCGTTCTGATAAAGGCTATAACGGGTAACTCCTTGGGGGTGGCTAAATTTAACTCAGCTCCTGCTTGAGCAAGTAAGGTCAGATTTAAGGGTCGACTGTTCTCTACAGTTAAAGGTGTGCTATGGAATCACGTTCTCTTACTTTGGGTGCTCTCTCTGTCGGCGTTGTGGGCGCAACCCTGGCTTGTGCGGGTAGTGCCCAGGCGATTATGTTTCCCGGAGACTCTGGCTCCGGCGTTGCTCAACTACAAGAGCAGCTTGGAATTATAGCTGATGGAGTTTATGGGCCTCGTACTAAAGCTGCTGTCTATACTTTCCAGGTTCGCTATGGTCTATCCGCAGATGGGGTCGCAGGGCCTCAAACCCTCTCTGCTCTGGGTTTGCCATCTAATTTGGGGCCTGGCGGCGGCGGTGGCGAAAGGCCTGTTTCTGACTATGCGACTGTTACAGCCAGCAGTGGACTGAATGTGCGTGCTTATCCGAGTGGGCCAATTGTTGGAGGTCTCGCCTATGGCCAATCTGTTGCCCTCAGTGGCAGAGTCAGCGGCGGCTGGTATCAGCTCGCTAGTGGCGGTTGGGTTTCTGGCAACTGGCTCAGCGTTGGTGGTAGCGGTGGCGGTGGCGAAATTCCTGTTGGGGGCGGTGCTTTCGTCAATGCTGCCACTGGTCTTAACGTTCGTACTGCCCCTGGTGGAGCTGTTTGGTATGCCCTCCCCGACGGTGCTTCTGTTACTTTAACCGGTGCAAGCCAATTCGCTGCGGGTCGTACTTGGGTTCAACTCACCGATGGCGGTTGGGTTGCTCAAGACTTCATTTCTTACAACTAGAGTTCACTAGAACGATGCAGGTTTGGCACTGAGTCAAATCTGCATCGTTACGATAGGGATTGAGACATGAGGGTAATGCCTGTTACCCTCCACGATCGAGAAAATTCCCGAAATAACTCTTTACTGGCAGTCTCTAAACTACCATCGCTATCAATTTTGCCGCCTGAAATGATAGTGCCATTAGTACTGCGGTAGCTCAGCCGCAGATCGCCCTCTTCGTCTTCTTGGATAAAAAGTTGTCCAGTCGATAAAACCTGACCCGAACTACTGATAACTGAGCAGTGCATTACGATCGATTTGCTAATATTCTTTACCAGTATGCCTGCAAGGGGAACCGGAACTCCACTAGCTCCTTAAAAAACTCGACGACCTACAATCACCAGATCTTGTTCTGCCCGATCAAATGCCGCCACCCTGGGTAAGTATCCCCATTGCTCAAATTGAAATCGTTCGAATAGGCGTAGGCTAGCGCCATTATCAGAGAAAATCAAGCCCAGCAAGGTCTGAATCTGGAGGTCTGGACTGCGTTCCAGGGCAGACCGAAGCAGTTGATGGCCAACGCCCCGTCGTTGATACTGGGGCGCAATGTAGATACTTAACTCCGCTGTGCCATTATAGGCGGGCCGCCCCCCATAAAAAGACTGAAACCCTAACCAACCCCATACTTCCTGGTCTTGCTCAGCCACCCATAGCGGTCGATGATTTGGACTGTGGCAGTAAAACCAAGAGAGTCGTTGCTCTACAGTAACTGGTTCGATATCTGCTGTCACAATCTGGCAGGGAATCGCTGCATTATAAATAGAAACGATCGCGGGCAGATCGGCTTCCACTGCATCTCGAATCTGCATGGCCTACCTTCTAGACCTGATAATTAAGCTTGACGAGCGGTTTTCCAAACTTGCCAGCTTGTAAAACTAAGCAGAATTGTTGCAG
Source organism: Leptolyngbyaceae cyanobacterium (assembly GCA_046080785.1). GTDB lineage: Bacteria > Cyanobacteriota > Cyanobacteriia > Leptolyngbyales > Leptolyngbyaceae > JBJTUO01. Next base: position 2,591 of record JBJTUO010000153.1, read on the forward strand.
CGATCGCGTAACCCACGCCACTGGGCATACCGGAAACAGCTAGCGCCAGGGTGCCAACCCAAAGAGTGAGTGAGTAGATAAACAAAACAGCCAACCGGTGAGATAGCCCTGCCTGCAATAGGCGGTGGTGCAGATGGCGTTTATCTGCAATAAAGGGAGACTTGCCTCGACTCAGGCGATCAATAATCACTGCTGACATATCCAGAATGGGGACTGCCAGGATCAAATAGGGCAAGATAACAGCAACAGTAATTGCCACTGTGGTCACCCCTTTGACCAGACCAATGATTCCAATCCCGGCCAGAGTAAAGCCCAGAAAGTAGGCACCTCCATCGCCCATAAAAATCTTGGCGGGGTTAAAGTTGTAGCGCAAAAAGCCAAGGGTACCACCAGCCAAAGCCGCTGCGATCAAAGCCGCTGCTGGTTGCTTCATAAACAAGCAAACAATCAGCATTACTACTGCGGCAATGCCCGACACCCCGGCAGCTAGACCATCCAGCCCATCAATCCAATTAATCGCATTCGCCATGCCCACCAGCCAAATGACCGTAATTGGCAGACTAATCCAATCTGGGAGTTGCAACAAGCCAACCGATGGAATGGTTAAGAAATCAATTTGAACTCCCACGTTCCAGGCAAATGCCGCAACAAACGATTGCAATAACAGTCTGGAGAGGGGAGATAGGCCGATCAGATCATCCGTTAAACCGATCAAGAAAAAGGCAATTCCACCGATGGTAACGCCCCAGACCTCAAACTCCTTATTGGGAGGCAGCGTACCAAAGCCTCCAACCCACCAGACAATCAGTAACGCAATCAGGCTGCCTGCAAAAATAGATACGCCTCCAAGCCGCACCATTGGACGCTTATGGATTTTGCGGTCACCGGGACGGTCAAACCGACCACTCTTAAGGCCATACTTTCTAACCAGGGGTGTTGTCCACAAAACCACGATGGCTGAAACAAGGAAGGCAAGCAGATGATAAAACGGGTAAGGCATTGGGTGGGTTATGCAGAAAAAATTTACAATAGGCGTCAGCCAGAGTGTACTACACTTTTGGGAAAAGTCAGCAACAAATTGTTAATTCATTCTATCCTGCCGCAAATCCGTATTAAGCAAAGAGGGTATTGTTAATTCCGGGGATGAGAAGGATGTTGAAGGCTTGAAACTTCGCTTCAATTCCTGCTTTGCAGCAAGGCAAAAAGGAACCTATCCAGAGATCAAAATCAGACTCCAGATAGGTCTTGTGGTTAAAAAAGGGGTTAACCTTTGTGCTACACCAGAGCGGGTACAGGACTGCTTAGGTGAGGATAAAGGGGAAACCGCTGACATAGACTGGCTACCCGCCGCTGGCAATCTTGTGCAACGGCATCATCATCACGATTAAGCAGGCGATCGGCTATGATATTGCCGATTTCTGTAAACTCTGCCGTCCCCATTCCCCGTGTAGTCATGGCGGGAGACCCCAGACGCAAACCGCTGGTAACAAAGGGAGATTCGGGATCAAAGGGAACAGTATTTTTATTAGCAGTAATGTTGACCTGACTAACCAGTTGATCGGCGACCTTACCCGTCATCTCAATCGATTGCAGATCGACCAGCATCAGGTGATTGTCGGTACCGCCAGAGACAATCTTAAATCCCCGTTTCTGTAATTGAGTTGCTAAAGCCTGGGCATTGGTAATGACCTGAGCCGAATAGGCTTTAAATTCTGGCTTCAGTGCTTCCCCAAAGGCAACAGCTTTAGCAGCAATCACATGCTCCAGTGGGCCACCCTGAGTACCAGGAAAAACGGCCTTATCCAACTTTTTACCCAATTCTGGGTCACGGGTCATAATCAAGCCGCCCCGTGGCCCCCGCAGGGTCTTGTGGGTGGTCGTGGTTACTACATCACAATAAGAGATGGGGCTAGGGTGATGCCCTGTGGCAACCAACCCTGCGATGTGGGCAATATCGGCCAGTAGGTAGGCACCTACTTCATCAGCAATCTCACGGAACTTGTCAAACCGGATGATGCGAGGGTAGGCAGAGTAACCACAGATCATCAACTTAGGGCGATGCTGTTGGGCTAGGGCCCGTATCTGGTCATAGTCTAATTGCTCTGTTTCCTGGCTAACGCCGTAGTGTTGTACCTTAAACCATTTACCAGAAACGTTAACGGGGGAGCCGTGGGTTAAGTGGCCACCGTGGGAGAGATCCATCCCCATGATGGTATCGCCGGGCTCTAGGAGAGACAAAAACACAGCAAAATTGGCTTGAGCACCAGAGTGGGGTTGGACGTTAACATGGGCCGCGCCAAACAATGCTTTAGCCCGATCGATGGCTAGTTGCTCTACCTGATCGACATATTCACAACCACCGTAATAGCGCTTGCCAGGTAACCCCTCTGCGTATTTGTTGGTTAACACGGATCCCTGGGCTGCCATGACTGCAGCAGAAGTGAAGTTTTCACTGGCAATTAGTTCCAGGTGATCCCGTTGTCGTTGTAGCTCTTGTCCGATGATCGCCGCGATCGCCGGGTCAGTTTGAGTAAGAAAATCAAAATTAGTTTGAGTCACAGCTCCAGCCCTTTTTCATTAGAGGAGTAAAAAACTAAAGAGTTATAGAGTTAACGGGTAGTTTGCGAATCCCACGCTGATTTTAGAAAAATCGTTGTAGTCCGAATTTACCACTATACTGCTGTGGACGGCAGGGCTTGTCCCGATGAGTTTCCACTAAATTCTTAGTTCCTTTATTCAGACTTTACCGATAACACCAAAAACAAAGTCCTTTTAACGGGAAGAATCATCACCAACGGCTATTTGAGATACTTTTCTAACAGGAGAGGGTACACTACAATGAGGAAAATTGAGGCTATTGGTCTCCAAAAACCATTCCGAAAACTGTTTTGAGGGGTAGGCACTCTTCAAAACTATTTTCAAGGATATTTTTGTAGATTTGATAGGGATCAAAAGGGGGCGACACCTACTGTTGTCTAAAGAAGGTTAGAACTTGGAAGATCAGGAGTTGGCCAATCTACTGGATTTTTAGTTCTGAATTCCAACTTTTGGCTCAATGAATAAATACCATGCTTTACATCGGTAACCCATTTGAGCTATCTCTCAAGTCTATCTTGGCAGGCTACTAGCCCTGGTTGGCTGACAAATCTTTTTACCCTCATCCCTAAATCCCTTCTCCCACAAGGGGCGAAGGGACTTCAAACCGAAAGCCTGGCTCAGAAGCCCCTCTCCCAGAGCGGGAGAGGGGTTGGGGAGAGGGCAATACTTGTTTTGTCAGTCAATCAGCTACTAGCCTCTCAAAAGTTAGAATGATCTTAGGGAAGCGAGCGTTTACCGGAGGTGCTGAATGTTAGTCATCCTCATGGATAATCAACTCATTGCCCCAGAGCACATCTGCCAGACATGCCTGTTAGCCAGCCAAGCTGGCCAGCCACGCTGGTCAAATGGTCAACTGCGCTGTGGCCATGCAATTCAAAAACTGGCTAAGCAACAGCCTGACCAGTATGAATGCGAAATGGGATTTCGGGTTGCCAACATTGAATGACTGGTTCGCTTGTTTGTCTTAAGAGCTTATGCTTTTAACTTCAAAAACTTTTCCATTGCTGTCACTAGAGCTGGTGGCCAGCGGCGAGTATTTTGCAACCAGGCCAGATCTTTGTAGCGAGCATCCAGCCCAATCACAGATACCCACTGGCTCTCGGCCTCGCCCTGTTTATCTTCAGCCCACAATGCAGCCGTCAAGGCAGCCCGAGCGTCAGCAAAATTGGGATACTTGCGGACGAGTTGGCGGAGAGTGCGGATTGCCTCCCCAGTTTGCCCCAATTGGTAGAGGGCCAGAGCATAGTTATTGCGCGCAAAGGAAAATTTACGCCCCATTTCTGCGGCTTGTTTAAAATCTAACAGGGCAGCTTGCCAGTCTCCCTTACCAGCTGCCGCATTCCCCCGGTTATTGTAGGCCGCTGCATCGTTAGGATTGAGCTTGAGCGCCTGATCATAATCTGCGATCGCATCATCCCATCGACCCAACGCTTCGTAGGCAATCCCCCGATTCAAGTAAGCATCTGGCACCTCTGGAGCCAGTTCGATCGCCTTATCGTAATCAGCGATGGCACTTTGCAGCTTATTCTGACTGAGTTTAGTATTGCCCCGATTACTCCAAACTACAGGGCTTTGGGGTAATCGCTCAATCAACTGCGTCCAGTAATCTTCTGCAGCTTTAAAGTCTCCCTCGTTAGTGGCCTGGAAAGCCTTTTGTTTCAAATTTTCCAGTTCTTGCAAGAAACCCTGAATGCTGGGCTGAGAAACTGCTTCAACCGTTGAGGCGGGAGTAGTGATGGTCTCAGAAGAGGGAGATTGGGATCCAGGGGCCGCCGTTACAGGAGAGACCCACCCCAAGCCAATTAACAAAACCAGTACCAGTGAACCAAGCGCTTTCCAATCCATACTCATTCTCTTCTCATCCTGCTTTTCAGCGACGCCCATTTTCTTCTTTGACGTTCTAACAAGTCTCGTGGCTTCAGGTCAACCAAGAAAGCTGACCGTCCACTGGTTGATAGCCCAAATGCCGCCATGCAGCAGGGGTCGCGACTCGCCCCCTGGAGGTACGATGCAGGTATCCGATTTGTAGGAGATAGGGTTCATACACCTCTTCAATCGTCTGGGCATCTTCGCCAGTGGCAGCGGCCATCGTATCCAGTCCAACAGGGCCGCCGCTAAAATTTTCAATCATGACGGAGAGTAACCGTCGGTCAGTCCAATCCAAACCGCAGGGATCAACGTTAAACAGTTCTAAGGCTTCAGCAGCGATCGCCTGGGTAATGGTGGCGATCTGTTTGACCTGCACATAGTCTCGTACCCGCTTCAACAGACGATTAGCAATGCGAGGGGTGCCACGGGAACGACGACCAATTTCTTCGGCTCCATCCATTGATATAGGTGTACTTAACAGACGGGCGGTACGCTGCAGAATATGGGTTAACTCATCTAATTCATAAAATCGCAGCCGTTGAATCAGACCAAACCGATCGCGGAGCGGAGAGGAGAGCGCCCCAACCCGGGTGGTGGCACCAACCAGGGTAAAGCGATGAATGGGCAGCGATCGGGTACGGGCACTGGAGCCTTTACCGATTGTGATATCTACCCGAAAGTCTTCCATGGCTGGATAGAGAATTTCTTCTGTAACACGAGCCAGACGATGAATTTCATCAATAAACAGAATATCCCCCGGTTGCAGATTGACCAGCAAGCCCACAATATCCCGGGGTCGCTCCAGGGCTGGAGCACTGGTAATTTTGCAGTTAACCCCCATCTCCTGAGCCAGGATCAGAGACATGGTAGTTTTGCCCAACCCCGGCGGCCCGTAGAGTAACAGATGATCGAGGGATTCCTGACGAACTTTTGCAGCTTGGATGGCAATCTGCAGCAGATCTTTTAAGTCTTTCTGACCGATGTAGTCGGCTAGTTGCTGGGGACGCAATTTTTCTTCTTGCTTGCCATGCTCCTCTGGCTTTGCTTCCGGTTTCAGCAAGGATTCATCCCCAACCCGTTGGGCTCCCTGGGGCAGATCACCGGGGTTGGGAGGGGTGGCATCTGAGCCTGGTGGCCTGGAGGAAATAATTGCCATACTGGAAGAATCAGGAATGGAGCGTCAGGCACCAATATAATACACCTGATCCCAAATCACCCATTCAATCATAGCGGAAGACCTTTAAAAATGGCTGTTGAATCTGAAATTACCGTACCCGAAGGCATTAGTTTTGAACAGGCGATCGCCCTCACCCAGCAGCTACTGGATGCGATGGAGCAGCAGAGCATTGCCAGTCCGAAACTGGCTGAAGTTTTGAAGGATCTGGTCAAAACTGAAAATGGTGCGCGGGGCTTTTTTGTCAATTACTTGAGCGACGATCGGCCCCTTGCGGATCAGCCAGCGCCCGTAGTGTTACAAGCCCTCCAGGTTGCCCCTGCGGCAGTCATTGCGCCACTGCTGGTTAAAAATCTGTCTATGTCAACCGCAATGGCTGTGTTTCATCGTCGTAACCAGAACGCGGGTCTGGCCCAAAGCTCCGATCGGGTGCGCTCTCGCTCCATGACCCTGATCCAGGCCCTCAAAATTCCCCAACTGCGGGCAGAAGCCCAGGAACTCGCCAGCAGCATCACCAACCATTCAGGCCGCTATGCGGCTTTTTTAGAGCGGTGGGGATATGATGATGAACAAAAAGCGGCGATGAGATCGGCTTTAGAAACGGCTGATCTGGTGTAGACACTTGATAGATACAGCCATAAGTCGCTCTTGGAGCCAGAGCTACACCTGAGACAACTCATCAGGTCACTTGAGGCAGAGTGGTTGAAACAAAGACAATTACAGTGATGATCGCCAATAAAACATGAATCAGCTTACCAATGACGGTGCCGACAAAGATCCCCATGGCGGCTTTGCAGGCCAGACCCAAATTGCGCCGATATAAAAATTCTCCAACCATCGCACCCACGATCGGCCCCAATAGCACCCCTAAAATAGGCCCCCCCACCGGTAGAGCAGGCAGCAAGCCAAAGATGCCAGCCAGTAGACCCACAATAGCCCCGATTTGTCCCCATTTGCTGGCTCCAGCTTGTTTTGCGCCCACATAAGAGGCCAAAAAATCGACCGCCATACTGAGTAAAAGGGCTACCAGAGCCACCGGTAGAGCAATGTGAACGCTGGCAAATCCTTTAACGAGCCCCCAGGCCAAGACCGCTAAAGCAATCAAACCGACACCCGGTAGCATGGGGACGATCGCACCAATTAGGCCGACAATCATAACGACGAGCAACAACCAGTAGAGCCAGTCAAGATTTACCATAGTTAAGGGCTGCAGCAGGTTACACCCTCACTCTATCACTCCCTCGATGGTAGCAGTGGAGGAATTGCCCATCGCCAGGACTACAGTTGCGCCAGGCTATTGGTCAGTTTATCTGCAATCGCCGCAATCCAGGCTTCATCCTGGCGCGTATAACTGCGAGGGGCATCGGCCGCCAAAATCAGAACACCCCGATCGCCGACAGGCTGGCAGATCACTCCTTGGGCATTGGCTGGCAGATAGTCAAACTCCACCTTACCGGGATAAAGCTTAAGCGCCACCAAATAGACAGGCTGTTGTTTCTCCAGCACCCGATTCAAGATGGGCCCCGGTTTCACCTGCCGTTGTTCGGGCAAAATGCCCCGCCGCAGCAGCACCTGACCGTCATACCAGAGTACCAGCGATCGAGTCACCGTATTGGTCAGCAGACCATGGGAGGCCCAGGCCAGCTCAGTTTGGACAGCATCGGGCAAATTGGGGGCTAACTCAAATCCTTCCTCACCAATCAAGTCAACCCGCTCTGGAGCGATCGGTTGCACCCGTTGCCAGATCAAACCCGTTAAAATTAAAACGGCGCTCAAGATCACCCCTAAAACGTCGGAGCGAGCCTGGGTATCAGTCAAGTTGGCTGTGACCAGACGATTGAGGAACAGGAAACTGCCACCCAAGCTGCCCACAATCAGGGGCAAAAGCCGTAATACCCGGTTTGGATCAGATTGCGCCATTGATTTTGCTCGATAACCGTCTATAGTGATAGCCGTAGCCATGGGTACCATGGCCGAGGCGGGTCAGAACACCGATCCAGCCCTGGTATTTGATTGATTAACCTTGGCTTAAGCGTTCTGATCAAAATTAAATTTAGCATCATCTCTCAGGAGACATGCCTTGCTAGAACTGGTTAGCTCTGGGTTACTTTCACTCTGGTTAGATATGGCCAAATTCCCCGACCCCCTGCGATCGACGGTGGAGTTGGCTACCGCTCAGGATGTTCCCTGGGGTGCGTTTCCAAATCAAGTCGATGCAGAAGCAGAGTCCCTCATGGGCCAGTATCTTAATACTCTGTCAGCCCAGGGATTGGATGTGGGGCAGCAGGGAGTCTGGCTGCAATCTGGCTTTCAATCTCTGGCGGGGAACCTGGCAACGACCCCCCTGCCGGCTGCCTCTATTACAAAAGCGGCGACTTCCCTGAGTGCGCTAAAAACCTGGGAGCCAGACCACCAATTTGCCACCCTGGTCAGTGCGACCGGCCCGGTTAAGGATGGGGTCTTGCAGGGTGATCTGGTCGTCCAGGGCGGCGGCGATCCGCTATTTGTCTGGGAAGAAGCGATCTCCGTGGCAAATGACCTAAATCGGTTAGGGATTGAGAAGGTGACTGGCAACCTGGTCATTACCGGTAATCTGTTGATGAACTTTGAAACCAACCCGCAAAAAGCTGGTGAATTACTGAAACAGGCTTTAGATTCTAAAACCTGGCCGCAAGAGGCAGAAGCCCAGTACCAATCAATGCCGAAAGGTACCCCCCGACCTCAAGTCGAGATCGCAGGTAGGGTACAACCCCTGGCCTACGGCACATCCCTCCTCCCCAACCAGACGCCTTTAGTCAGGCATCGATCGCTGCCCCTGATTCAAATTATCAAGCTGATGAATATCTACAGCAACAATGTGATTGCTGAAGCCCTGGCAGCCTTGCAGGGAGGGGGGGCGGTTGTGGCTCAAAAGGCTGCGGAGGCAGCAGGAGTTCCTGCATCTGAAATTTTGCTGGCCAATGGTTCGGGGCTGGGGATGGAGAATCGCATTTCCCCCCGAGCCGCAACTGCCCTATTTGCCGCTCTGCAACGCTACATGCTGGCCCGTAACCAAACCATTGCCGATATCTTCCCCATTTCTGGTGCAGATGAGGGTAGTATTGAGGGCCGTAAAATTCCCACGACTGCCGTGGTGAAGACAGGGACATTGAATGAAGTCAGCGCCCTGGTAGGGGTAGTACCCACCCGCGATCGCGGCCTGGTCTGGTTTGCTATTATGAATCGGGGCACTGACCTGGAGGGTCTGCGCCGCCAGCAGGATATCTTCTTGCAAACCCTAATCAAAAAATGGGGCAGCCCCAGGGAGAGTCCAATCGCGATCGAACCGACGAATTCGATCCATAGGGCGGTGAAAGTTTTGGGGGATGACGATCGCAATGAACTGGTGCGATCAGCAGTGGAAGTCAATACCTACAGTGGATCCTGATGTATTCTCCTCCTACCAACCATGAAGGGGAGTCCCCCCTTCCACGGCGTCTGTCTCAGGGGCAACTCAACCTGTTGACCACCTGTCCCCGTAAGTTTCAGTACACTTTCCTAGAAGGGTTAGCAGCTCCTGAAACCGCTGACCAACAAGAGCGGCGTCTGGCGGGTAGCCATTTTCACCTGTTGATGCAGCAGTGGCAAATGGGCCTGCCAATTAACGCCATCACCCAACAAGACCCCCAACTGGCCCGATGGTTCAATGCCTTTCTCAATGCCTCGCCGCAAATTCTCACCTTGGCATCTGAGCCTCCCGATCGGGTTTTGTGTCAGAGTGAGCAAGAACGCAGTCTGGAGATAGATGGCTATCGCCTGACTGTAGTTTATGACCTGTTACTCACAAGCTCTGATCAAGCTCGCATTCTAGATTGGAAAACTTACCCCAAACCTCAAACGTCACACTGGCTCATAGAAAACTGGCAGACTCGACTTTATCTCTACGTCTTAGCCGAAACGAGCGCCTACCGACCAGCACAACTGTCAATGGTGTACTGGTTTTTTCAATCTCCAGGGAGTGCATCTGAGACGCCACAAAGTCTGCAAGTTTCATACAACCAAACACAACACGAGCAGACCCGACAAAATCTGCAATCTTGCTTGGCCCAATTGACCGACTGGCTGTCGGCTTATCAGGCAGGGGCATCATTGCCCCAATTGCCTCCCAGTGCAACAGTCTGCACTCGTTGTGCCTTTGCCACCCGCTGTGGGCGGGCGTTTCCTGTCTTGCCAATGGATAACACTGCCAGGGACGTGATGCTCAACCTGGCTGAAATACAAGAAGTTCCCCTTTGAGCTTTTTGCATTGATGACTGACCCAGCCCATTCAGAAGAATCTCTCCCCATACGAGTAGTCCATCAGGATAGGTTTGAGCAGTAACTCAAATCTACAAAAACCATCTCATTTGCTTAATATCTTGAGGAAACTTCGCCCCTCAAAACAGTCTTGGCAGACTACTAGGCCAGGATTACGGGGCAATAACAACTTTACCAACCTCTTTGGGCTTGTTCTAACACAAAAGCTGCCACGTCCTCAATTTGCGCTTCATTCAACCGTCCACTAAAAGCGGGCATCGCATTTCTTCCCTTTGTCACCTGAGTTTTAATGGCCTCAAGGGAGTTGATCTGATATTTCTCCAGTGCTTCTTTTTTCAAGGTTTTACTGGCAATAATCACATTGCTACCGCCAATATGGCAGGCTGAGCAATTGGCATTAAAAATTTTAGCGCCATTGGTTAAATTGACCGCTTGTGCAGACTGCCCTAACCCGAATAGGAGAAAGAGGATTACTAGCAGACCAGAGAAGAATAGCTTTTTCAAGGAACACTCCTGGAGAGGGACTTCAATCCAGAGCCTCTTCTCCCTAGGGAGAAGAGGGTGGGGGATGAGGGCAGGTTTGACCTAGTACCCAAGCTGAGTAGTTACCTGAGGGCTTTAAACACTAGGATTATTGAAACACTCCCATGAGGTAATTAGCCGCCTACAACGACCTTACCAACCATGCCCGCACTACGGTGAGGTGCACAGAAGTAGGTGTACTCTCCAGTTGGTGCATCTTTAGGAATGGTGACGCTAAAGCTACCGCCAGCCATTTCTAGAGCTTGGTGAGAAAGGGACTTAGCCAGGGCTTTGTCTTGCCCGGGAACTTGTTTATCATCAAATTGCACATTGTGGGGAGGTACCTTGTTAACGACCCACTTCACCGTGTCTCCAGGTTTGACATTCACAGTCGGGGGGTCAAATACGAGCATGCCATTATCGCCACCCATCTTGACAGTGTACTCAGCCGCAGAGGCGGGAGCCGCAGACAAAAAGAAACTACCAACGATCAAAACCACAGCAACGAAGGTCACTGCCAGACGCTTGGTAAAAGAAGTAATCGAAATCATGGTTAATCAACCACCTAGGCTTATCTACATTCCTGATTTTAAATCAAATTATTCCCTCCTATTGAGAATAATCAGGTTGACGATACCCCCGTCAATAGGTTTCTGTGGCCCAACCGGGAGCAACTTGCGCCGATCTAAGAATAAAGGCGGCTAAATTCTCCGCATCTGACTGGGGCAGCCAACTCTCTGCTACTTCCCGACAGACAACAGAAACCTCACGGCCATCGTAGGTCAGGGGTTGACGGAAGAACTGCACCAGACCCTCGATCGTATCTCGACGGGGGGTGCCAGCTTCTAAGGCCGCCAGTGATAGGGAAACCTCTGGATTGGGGAGGGTATTACCCCCTACATGACAGTTAATACAGTTGCCCTTAAACAGGCGCAGCCCCTCAGTCACCTCTTCTCCAGAGAAGGACTTAACTTCTCCCTGACTATTCAAAGGCAGAGCGATGGGCTCAGTTACCTTCAGAAAGCGAGTCACATAGGGGTCAACATTCGCCGCTTGAGCAGGTTTGTCAACTCCTGCTAACGTCACCAGTAGAGCCGCCATGACGCTAAAAAAAATTGCACCAATCCTGCGCCATTCCATCTGGAGCCACCTTGGTGCAGGTAGAGGGGAAAAAAACTGAAGACTCAACATTAGACAGGTCGTTCAAGAACAGCAGCTAACAAAAAAGACTTCAGACATCTACCCCAACACAGGCGTTAGTGAAACATCGTCAGTCTTACAATAAACCAGTTGTAACAAAGCCTGAAAAATCGGCCTAGTAGTAGATTTTACCGCCGCCCCACTTTGAACCCATTACTTTAGGTTGCACTAGCATATACCCAGCGATCGCGGTCAGATCTTCATCTGTCAGGTTACGCATTTCTGGGAAGAGATCCTTACTCTTAGTGCTGGGGTGCAGTTCAGCAATGGACTGCTGCCCATCGAAGGTCTTGGGATCCTTCATGAAGGATACCAGCGCCTCAATGTTAGTGCGGGGGGGGGTAGCCAGGGCCATGGTCTCCAGATCCAGACCCAGGTTTGGGTCTGTTTTAGTACCGCCATTCAGATGGCACTGAGCGCAGGCATAGTTAAACAGACTCTTCCCTTGCTTGACTTGCTTCAGGCTCAGTACGATGGAATCGCCTTGCTCGTTCAGAGGCACGGTACGGGCCGCTTCATCGAGTCGGGCAGCAGAGGCCGTTCCTACAAACATCTGAAAGGCGAAAAATACAGTGGCCACAGCAAGCCAGATGTATCGTTTCAGCATGGTTCTCCTTAGTATCGTTCAGGTATTAGGTTCTCAACAGAAACAGAGACTCAATCAGATAGTCCCCGTCATCCATACAATCGTAAAAAAACGGTAAATCCGGGGTTCAAATGATTGCGTTGCCCCACCAAAAGGCATATCAATAATGACTATCATGACATCGAGTGTGACCTTTCCCAAGTCCTTTTCGGAAACCGGGCAAAATTGGTCTTGAAGATGGCCTAAAAACCATTACTGGCCAGAATTTGGCGACTGACTGTGAGCGCCGAATAACTGACCCCAGCCGTGCCTTCACCGGGATGGGTGGAGTCGCCCACCAGCCAGAGGCGGGAGATGGGAGTGCGATTGGCAAAGCCAAAGGGCCCAAAGGTGGTAATGCGTTGAGGAATGCCGCCGACTATCCCCCGATCGCGCCCGGTAAAGTAAGCAAAGGTGCGGGGTGTGGCTGCTTCGATGTGACAGATGGTTTGAGGATTCAGGTCAAAAAAACGGCCCAGGCGAGCGATCGCCGTTTCGGTATAGTGCTGTTTTAACGCCTCATACCCTTCCCCCCACCAGAGTTGTGGATCCGTGAAGGATGAGGCGATCAGGGTTGCTTTACCGTCTGGGGCCCGACCATCTCCTGGCTGACTGACTGAAACAAATAACGAATTATTTTCCGAAATTGGGCCGCCGGCATCGTAGAGAAATTGGAGATGGGGGGCACATCCCGCTGGAATCGCTGACTGATCTACCCCCAAATACAGCACAAATGCACCGGAAGCCGGAGGCAGTTTATCGACCCGGCGTCGATAGCCAACTGGCACAGCATCCCCTAACAGTTGCACCAGGTTCTGTACCGTCACGTTAGCCACCACCTGATCTGCGGCTTCTGTCCAGGTTTTACCTGTTTTTGCATGGGTTACTGTGACTCCCGTTACCTCACCCCGATTAACCTGGATCCGTTCAACCCGATGTTGCATATAGACCCGCCCCCCATCCCGCTGCAAGGCTGCTATCAATTGATTGCTAAGGGCTTGCATGCTGCCCTTCAGATGAAATAAGCCATGGGGAGATTGGGACATTGCTAAAGCCGTCGCCGCATAGAGTAGGGCTGTTTCATCCGCTTCTACTTGGGAATAGAGCTTGAGCTGCAAATTCAAGAATTGAGTTAGACGGCGATCGGCGAGCAGGCGATAGCCCCGTAGGGCATCGCCAACCGTAGAAAAGGCATGGGGGGCAGTCAGTAGGGTGGTGGGGCGCACCGCCTGCAGGAATTGCCCTAAATCCCAAAGGCTGCGGGGTGGTAAAACTGGGTCGCGGGACTGAAAGGCCCAACTGTAGCGAAATAAATCTGCCAGTAATTGCCAGAATGCTTCACTGCCGGGAAATTGCTGTTGGCGCTCAGTCTGCCATTTCTGCGGGTCTCGCCAGACCGTAATCGGGCTTGTCTCCTGGGGCAGATAGACAGCACAGGCCGGATCACAGGGGGTGGACGCAGGCGGCTCTAGCTCAAGCTCCGCAAAGATGCGGGCGTGGATACCGCCTGACTCTAACCCGGCCACCTGGGTCGCACCAACATCAAAGGTAAAGCCTTTTCGTTTAAAGGTGGAAGCACAGCCACCGGGCAGAGACGCCTGATCAAAGACCTGCACCGGGTAACCCCGGCGGGCCAATAGAGCGGCAGTTGTAAGACCGCCGATACCAGCTCCAATCACAATCACTCGCGGTAGGGCTTGCTTAGTCACAGCAACATAAGTGGCTTCTTAATACTTCTTAACATTTCTATCATAATTGTAACTGCTTAACTTGAAGCAGCAATCGCAAAAAAACAGAAAATCTTGACTAATCGGCCCTACTCAGCTTTCAGTCGCATTAAGATGAATTAAGGACATTGATTAATGGCATCCCATGACCTCCACTTTGTTGCAAGCCTCTTCTCCTCAGACCCTGACTCACCCTGTCGTTCATCGCTTATCCAATGGGTTGACCATTGTGGCAGAGCAGATGCCTGTAGAAGCCGTTAGCCTTAATCTCTGGTTAAATGTAGGGTCGGCGATCGAGGCCGATGAGATTAACGGCATGGCCCATTTCTTAGAACACATGGTGTTTAAGGGCACCCCCCGATTAGCCCATGGAGAGTTTGAACGCCGGGTAGAAGAGCGGGGTGCCATCACCAATGCTGCCACCAGTCAAGACTACACCCACTTCTACATCACCGCAGCCCCCCAAGATTTTGCTGACCTGGCTCCGCTGCTAGTTGATGTGGTAACTAATCCCAGTATTCCGGATGATGGGTTTGAGCGAGAGCGCCAGGTGGTGCTGGAAGAAATTCGCCGATCGCAGGATAATCCCCGTCGCCGTACCTTTCACCACGCGGTTCAAGTTTCTTTTGATCGGTTGCCCTATCGACGGCAGGTTCTGGGCCCATCTAACGTGATTGAGCAACTACTGCCTCAACAAATGCGGGAGTTTCATAGAACCTGGTACAATCCCCAATCCATTACTGCCGTTGCTGTCGGCAACCAACCTGTGGAACAGTTGATTCGGGTTGTGGAAGATAGCTTTGCTCAAGTGGAGACTGATCCCACTCCCCCATTCGCTGACGCCCTCGATTCATCGCTCCTGAGTCTTCCCGCGATCGCCCCGCTCCTTTCAGAAACGCCGTTTCAGGAAGTTGTCCGTCGAGATGTGGTAGACCCCAGCCTGCAACAGGCTCGCCTGATTATGGTATGGCGAGTTCCGGGTCTGAGCGAGTTGCATGAAACCTACCCCTTGGACATGTTGGCGTCCATTTTGGGCCACGGGCGTACCTCTCGTCTGGTACAGGAACTGCGGGAGCAGCGGGGCTTGGTTTCCAGTATTTCTGCCAGTAATACCACCTATCAACACCAGGGTGCCTTTTATATCTCGGCCCACTTACCCGCCGAAAATGTTGCTGCGGTGGAAGCTGCCATCGTGGAGCAGTTGAGCATGGTTCAGCAAAAGCGAGTGTCAATTGCAGAAATTGAACGGGTCAAGACCCGTGTGGCTAATCATTATATCTATGGCAATGAAACGCCTGGCGACCGGTCTGGCATTTATGGCTACTATCAAGCTCTCGTCGGTGATGTGGTTGCCGCGCTGCACTACCCTGACTGGATTCGGGGTTTAACCGCAGAAGACCTACAACAAGCGGCTCAACGCTATCTTGCCCCTGATGCCTACGGTATCGTTATTGTTCGTCCTGACCACAAATAATCATTTACATGTGGGATCAGATCGCAACACACATTAGTCGCGCAACCGGCCAGCTTTTTGAAGTGACCCAATCTCGCTCGGTCAGTGGCGGTTGTATCAACCAGGGGTATCGCCTGGTTGGCGGCGATCGGGCCTTTTTTGTTAAGGTAAATCAGGCTGCTCAGGTGGCCATGTTTGAAGCGGAAGCCGAGGGTCTGCGAGAAATGGATGGGACTCGAACGATTCGGGTGCCTCGTCCCATTTGTTGGGGGAAGACTGAAAATTCGGGCTATCTGGTATTGGAGTGGCTAGACCTAGGGCGGGGCAATAGCAATGCCTGGGAAGCCATGGGTCGCCAGCTCGCCGACCTGCACCGCCACATCAGTCAAAAAGGGTTTGGCTGGCAGCTACAAAATACGATTGGCTCCACGCCCCAAACCAATCCCTGGACTCAGACCTGGATAGATTTTTGGGTAGAGCATCGGATTGGTTATCAGTTCCATCTGGCGCAGCGACGGGGGGGCTATTTCCCGAAACAACAACAATTGATCGCAGCCATCCCAGAACTGTTGAGCCACCACAACCCTCAGCCATCCTTGGTTCACGGTGACCTCTGGTCTGGTAATGCGGCAGTCACCAGGAGTGGAGAACCAATTATTTTTGACCCGGCAACCTACTACGGCGATCGGGAAGTGGATTTGGCCATGACCGAGTTATTCGGCGGCTTCCCATCTGAGTTTTATCGGGCTTACCAGCAGGTGTTTCCCGTGCCGGATGGCTACAAACAGCGAAAAACCCTGTATAACTTGTATCACATTCTGAATCACTTCAATTTGTTTGGGGGAGGTTATGAATCTCAAGCCAACTCCATGATTGAAACGGTGCTAGGAAACGGTTGCTAGCTCTGGCAGAATTTTTTCTAAATTGACGACCTCCACATCAGGCAGATCCTTAAACAGCAGGGTGCTGAGATAACGCTCACCAAAACTAGGCTGAATTGCCACAATTACTTTGCCTTCGTTTTCTGGTCGCTTACCCACCTCAACTGCAGCCCACACCGCCGCTCCGGATGAGATGCCTGACAGTAGACCCTCTTCCCGGGCTAGACGGCGTCCCATGGTAAAGGCATTTTCATCTGTGACCTGCACAATTTCATCAATCAGGTCAACCTTTAACACCTTTGGCACAAAGCCTGCCCCAATGCCCTGGATCTTGTGGGGGCCGGGTTTACCACCAGACAATACAGGGCTATTGGCCGGTTCTACTGCCACGACCTGAAAGTCTGGCTTGCGAGACTTGATGACCTCTGCCACTCCCGTAAGGGTGCCGCCAGTTCCAATTCCCGAAATTAAAACATCAATCTGACCATCCGTATCCTGCCACAGTTCCTCTGCCGTGGTCTCTCGATGCACCTTCGGGTTGGCCGGGTTATTAAATTGCTGCAATATCAAGGCATTGGGGAGTGCGTCAGCGATCGCCTCTGCCCGCTTTACCGCGCCGGTCATCCCTTCTGCCGCCGGTGTCAACACCACTTGGGCTCCGTAGGCTTTGAGCATGGCCCGCCGTTCCAGGCTCATGGTCTCTGGCATGGTGAGAATCAGGGCATACCCCTTTGCGGCTGCCACCATCGCCAGGGCAATGCCTGTGTTACCAGAGGTTGGCTCCACTAAAATAGTTTTACCGGGTTGAATCTGCCCGGCATCTTCAGCCACCTGAATCATGCTGGCACCAATCCGGTCTTTAACCGAAGCGGCCGGATTCATCCCTTCCAGTTTGAGAATAATTTGAGCCCCGCATCCCTCTGCCTGGGGAATGCGATTTAACCGGATTAGGGGGGTTTTCCCAATCAACTCTGTCACGCTATTCGCAATATGCATCGTCAGGTTCCTTAGCCGTTCAACCAATATCTAATGCAAGCCAGTTTACTAGGCGAAATCAAGATGCATTTCGGTCTTTATGAGGATTTAACTAATTGAGGGGAATGGGGAGACTTCAGTCCTACGCTGTAATCGACTTGTGTTGCTGGTGCTGGGCATCGCCCCGAAAGCTTCAAGGGAACTTTGCCAAGCCAATGCAAATGAACTATTAATGAACTATTATGGGTTAGAGGGCGTTTGAAAAGTATCCGGCGGTTAAAACCGCTGCTACACCAACAAAGTCCGCCGATGCGGACTCAATAAAGTCAAGGTTTTCAGTAACCTGAGCCTGCGGCGGCAGGTTTTCTCTGTACGGCCGCGACTTCAGTGGCCAGGTGGACGGAGAGACAGGCCTTTAAAATATCCTCTTTAAACACGAAATTCGTGTTTAAAGAGTTAGTAGCCTACCAGGATTATTTTGAAGGGCAAAACTTCCTCGAAACGTTTAAGAAATCGTTTTTGTATATTAATCGACTACTAGGTTTTACTCCTTCTAGGTAAGCGCTTTCTGGAATGCTTTTATGACTTCAGTTTACCCAACCTCTCGTCGGCCTGCTCCTGCCAGTCAATCCGCTGTTTTGCGCCGTCGATCGCGGGAAAACGAAGAGCGAATTCTCCTAATCCAGATGACCTGGGTTGCGGCAGCCCTGGTCGTGGTTTCCACCTTCCCCTCCCTCCCCGTGATTCGCTCCCAGGTTACTCCTGCTGACCCCGTTCAAATCAGTCTAGGTAGAAACTTAAAGCCGGAAGCGCGAGTCCCTGATCCAATGCCTCTATTTGCGGGTGGATCTGATTCTGTTGTTGCCCGCACCGTTGGTCATGCAGAGGGAACTCGCACCCCCAATGGGGATCGCACCCCTGCCTATTACGGTCATACCGATCCAGGCAATGGCGTATGGAACCTGGGAAGTTTTTCCTTTCAGCATTGTGGGGAAACTACTTATCAGTGCTCTACGCCAGACGCAGCCGATCGCCATCAATTAGGCCGATTACACTCTCAAACTCAGCAGTTACGCCAGCGAGCCAGCAGCCTCAACTTAGCCCTGACTCTGGAAGAAGAATTAAACGGAATTGATCTGGCGAACCAGGCACCCCAGGCGGCCTTAGGCCATCCCGGATACATTGAATACCTAGCCCAGACTCGGAAGCAAGGCCAGCGTGGACAGGAAGCTATTTTAGCAGCCCGCCTCTGGAGTTACTGGAACCCTGACACCCAAGACTGGGATGCGCCAGGCCTGGGCAATACGGAAGATGGTATTCGTCGTGATCAACAGCGCCGTATGTTGGCGATCGCAAGAGTTTTGGCTGTCTATCAAAATCCCACCTTAGCCGCTTCCCAAAGTCGCTGGCAGTGGTTTAACTGGCTCTGGCGACCAACTAATCCCTACAATGCAAAGACTGAACAGGCTCAGGCCCTGTGGTGGGATGCTGGTTATTGGGATGCTCGCTTGCAGCAACCGCGCCACCTGCCAAAAGGGCTGGAACCCTCTTATGACAAGGGTTACGCCCAAGCCCAGTAACTTATATTCCAGACTTGAGCCGGAAGCAGTCATTGATTTGATGTATGTCCCAGGTAATGTGTTAATATTAATAATCGTGGAAGAGATGGGTCGGTGCCCGAGTGGTTAATGGGGGCGGACTGTAAATCCGCTGGCTATGCCTACGCTAGTTCGAATCTAGCCCGGCCCATCCACGCAAAATGCCCGTGTGGCTCAGTGGTAGAGCACACCCTTGGTAAGGGTGAGGTCACGAGTTCAATCCTCGTCACGGGCTTTGACTTCAGCCATTCTCAATAAGCTTTATACCAAACTTATACTAATTAGGGTATGAGTATTGTTAGGTTCTATAGCGTTTCCGCTTCCGGTGAGGTATAAGCAAAGGTTTTAACCTGCATACTTCATGAAGTAACTGAACTATTTGTCATTCCCGCATAGGCGGGAATCCACTCTTGTAGAAGTTGTCCAACCTGGATTCCCGTTCCCCACTCACAGGTGGGGACAAGTTCCACGGGAATGACAGCCAATAATTTAGGGGTTCGTGAATAATCCAGGTTAGAGGATACAAAAAGGAACTGCGTGCCTTTTTCTCCTGCCTTGCGGTGGTAGCCATTTTGTCCGAATGATTGAAAGAGAATTTATATGCTTTTCACAAAACAAGGTTAACTGTAGGGATTTTCTAGACTCTTTTAAACTGAACTTTGGACTAATGGGGTGACAGAGGCGGTTGCAGACGGACAGGCAAAATCACCCAGTTCCTTCAAGAAACTGGGTATAGTTCAAGCGTTCGCATCTGTCACTCGAAACTAGACTGCTATTGGCTCAGACTGTTTC
>JBJTUO010000154.1:0-7315 GCA_046080785.1 Leptolyngbyaceae cyanobacterium
AATCCTGGAATCTAAGCAATGGCGTAATGGATGTGTTTGAAATGGTAGAGTTTCATAGCCGCTGGGTAAAAGTGCCAAATGCTGATTTGCAAATCGATGCCTATCTAGCCGAGCCGATGTGGCAGGGGCCCTGTGCAGCAGTGATTGTGCTGCAAGAGATTTTTGGCGTCAATGCCCACATCCGCGAAGTGACAGAGCGATTTGCCAGAGAAGGGTATGTGGCGATAGCCCCTGCCATCTTTCAGCGGGTAGCACCTGGCTTTAGCGCGGGCTATAGTCAAGCCGATATCCTGCAGGGCCGCAAGTATAAAGATCAAACCACCGTCGATCAGTTGTTGAGTGACCTGCAGGCCACAGTGGGTTACTTAAAGGCCAAGGCAAATGTGAAACACAACAAAATTGGTGTGATTGGTTTTTGTTTTGGGGGGCATGTGGCATACCTAGCAGCGACCCTACCGGATATTAAAGCCACCGCCTCTTTTTATGGCGCAGGCATTGCCACAATGACACCAGGCGGTGGGCCTGCCACCATCACGCGCACTTCTCAAGTCTCGGGCACGGTCTATGTTTTCTTTGGCACCCAGGACGAGTTGATTCCCAACGACCAGGCTGACCAGGTTGAAGCCGCCCTGAAGCAGCACAATCCTTCTAACCAGGTGTTTCGCTACCCTACCGGCCATGGGTTCTTTTGTGACCACCGGTCCGACTTTAATCCAGAGGCTGCTACCGACGCCTGGCAACAGGTAAAACAATTGTTTCAAGAAAAATTGAGCGGCTGGTAGTTTCAGCAGGTTACCACCGCAAGGCGGGACAAAAAGGAACGCAGTTCCTTTTTGTGTCCTTAATCCCCACTTTCGTAGGGACTGGTCTGTCCCGTTTTAAGCGGATACCCTTTCAGCAGTCAAGGGCTAAAGTAACAAAGCCTTTTGCCGGTGGACTATAGTAGGAAAGCAGCCTACTGACTTAAAACGCATGGATCCTCAAGCAAAACGATCGCAGTCTAGCGATATCCCCTTCTCCATGGAAGACTTTGCTAAAGCACTGGAGCAGTATGACTACGAGTTCCAAAAAGGGCAGGTGGTACGAGGCAAGGTCGTAAACTACGACTCCGATGGAGTGTATGTCGATATTGGTGCTAAAGCCGCAGCCTTTTTGCCGACAGGAGAAGTGAGTCTACGTACTGTTTCTAACCTGGCAGAGGCGCTGCCTCTCAGTCAGGAGCGGGATTTTTTGATCATTCGTGATCAGGATGCGGATGGTCAAATCACCCTTTCACTCCGACAATTGGAAGTTCGTCGCACCTGGGAAAAACTGGTTGAGATGCAAGAAAATAGCCAGAGCATCCAGGTACGGGTGCTGGATTTGAACAAGGGCGGTGTTACGGTCAACGCTTTGGGGCTGCGCGGGTTCATTCCCCGGTCGCACCTAGTAGAGCGCGACAATCTAGAAGCCTTAAAAGGCACAACCCTAACAGCGACGGTATTAGAACTGGACCGCGATCGCAACCGCATCATTCTTTCCAACCGGCTGGCAACTCGCGCAGTGGCCTTTAGTCAGTTAGAAGTGGGGCAACTGGTGGAAGGCACGGTGACGGGCATCAAACCCTTTGGCGTGTTTGTTGATTTACAAGGAACTAGTGGACTGTTGCATATCAATCAGATCAGCAAGAACTATGTAGAGCATCTTGCGACGCTATTTCAACCGGGGCAACCGATTAAAGCCCTGATTGCCAGTCTAGATGAAGGAAAGGGCCGTATTTCTCTCTGTACCAAGGTGCTGGAAAACTACCCTGGCGAGATGTTGGAAAACCCCACGGCGGTAATGGCAGAAGCAGCAGATCGCTATGAGCGGGCCCGCAAGTCATTGATTCCTGATTAGAGGGGGCGTCTTGCGACGATCGTGTGATGACGGGGGTCGCTGGCCACTATCACCGTTGGCTCAAACCCGGTCTGGTGCAATGCGGCTTCAGTATCAAAGGTGTAATAATCGTCACTCCAGGGTTCTGTACTTTTCATCAAGGTAAACAGCACTGGCGGTAGGTTTTGAATCACAGGGGATTTAGGGTTGTTATCCACGATCCCCAGGTAACCGCCGGGGCGCAACAATCGCCAGGCTTCTTGAAAGATGGCTTGAGCGGCAGTGCGGGGCAACTCGTGGGTCACAAATTGCAGCGTTACTAAATCAAACGATTGCTCTGGCAACCCCGTGTCTTCAGCCCTGGCATGGCACCATGCTGTAATTTCATGCTCCGTATCTCGCGCCTGAGCCACAGCCAACATGTAGGGAGACAAATCTAAACCAACGGTTTGGACTGGGTCGGGTTGGTGTTGCTGATAATAGCGATGCACCGTCAGCGTCGAAATGCCAACAGAACAACCCATGTCGAGGATGTTGTGAACGGTTGCAGGCCCGTATTCTGCCAGAACCTGATGGAAACTAGCGCGTAGCCGATCCTGAGCTTCAGCCCAACTCAATGGCTCCTCTGGCCAAATCCGCAGTGCCATAGAATAGGTGGCTGATTCTGCTTCAAAAGCGGCCTGCCAGCAGAGATTGCCCTCTTTGTAGGCGTGGAACGGGACTTTATAGTACTCAGGGTAAACGATCGCCTGGTTGCAAAGGGCTGGTAACTGTTGCTGCACATCGGAGGCTTGCCAAGCTGTAACCGTCTGACGCCAGGGAATTCCATTTTTTTCTGCGGTCTTAATTAAAACCCGACGGGCCTGATACCGCATCAGCTCATAAAGCGGCTCTGTTTGAATCAGCCGATTGACGACTTGAGAAAGCAGATCGTTGCCCGCCCAGTCTGGTTTTACTTTAGTTGCCATGCCTGAGTCAGCCATCACAAGAGTTCATCTTAATTTTAACGAATCAGGGGTTTGAGGAACCCCTCAAATCTATCCTGACGGGCTAGTAGAGAGGATGAAGGGCTGTGTCTGCCGTGGAAAGCCGTTAATTCCCCAATTTCGTTGTAATCGCTACGAATAATTTGGCTGACTCAAGGCAAACTAAGACATCTGTTATCTTAGATTCATACACTCTTTACACGCTATTTGCCCAAGTGGTAGTGATTTTCATTTACGCTATTAAAAATTACAAACAAATTTAACAGCTTGCGATATCTCCCATGAAGTCCAGGGTCAATCTTACAAGTCGGCAACAGCAGGTTCTTTCAGCAACAGTGCGCCATTACATTGCAACAGCTGAGCCTGTTGGGTCTGAAGCACTGGTGAGAGAGTATGACCTGCGGGTCAGTGCGGCAACCATTCGCAATGCCATGGGAGTTTTAGAAAAGTCCGGACTGCTCTACCAACCCCACATTTCTGCCGGACGGGTGCCCTCAGATTCTGGCTATCGGCTCTATGTCGATCAGTTGATTACCTTGTCAAATGAGCAAAGCCAGAAAGTTGAACATTTGCTCAGCGATCGCTTGAATTGGGATGAGTGGAGTCTGGAAACCCTATTTCGAGGGGCGGCTCAGATTCTGGCAACCGTCAGCGGTTATATTGCTTTGATCACACTACCCCAACAGCGGACGGCCTTTCTCCGCCATGTGCAACTGGTTGCAGTCGATGCGGGCCGGGTGATGTTAATTTTTGTCACTGATAGCTATGAAACCCAATCGGTTTTGATGAGTCTATTCCCCTCCCAATCAGATGGGCCAGCATTGGACGGGCCCCTGGATGAGGACTTGCTGCAACGGGAGTTGCAGATTTTATCAAATTTCTTGAATGAACAGCTAAAAGGCAAGGCGCTTGCTGAACTGGCAGCTTTGGATTGGGGCGAGCTGGATCGGCAATTTCAGCAATACGCTGATTTTCTCAAGTCTATTCTCAAAGAGCTGCACCGGCGCTCTCAGTCCTCTAGCCCGACCCAGATTGTGGTCAGTGGGCTGGCCGAAGTGCTCCGTCAACCAGAATTTTCTCAACTGCAACAGGTGCAGACCATTCTACATTTACTGGAAGAAGAGCAGGATCAGATTGTTCCGCTGATTTTTGAGCCCCTGGAGGCAGCGGAATCGCAACGACGGGTTTCCATTCGCATTGGGGCTGAGAACCCTCTGGAACCCTTTCGAACCTGTACCTTGATTTCTTCGACTTACTCGAAGGGAGCCGTTCCGGTTGGCAGTGTGGGGGTTTTGGGCCCGACTCGCATGGTGTACGAAAATGCCATTCCTCTGGTAGAGGTTGCTGCTGATTATTTATCTGAGGCGATTCGCTAGTTATAAAGACCAGCTATCAAGTCAGGGTTTTGGTGATGTGGCGGGGACGATCGACATTTAATTGTCGGTTAATGGCAATATAGTAGGCCAGTAACTGGAGCGGAATGACCTTGAGAAACGGGGAGAGGGCTTCGGCCGTGTCGGGCACAACAATGGCATGATCAAACCAAGGGGCCATCTCCGTTACCTGCTTTGCAGTGAAGATGCCAATGGTGGGCACACCATGAGACTTTACCTTACGGATTGTCTTTAAAACGGAAGCGGTGGCGTGATCCGTAGGGACAATGGCAATGACTGGAATTGTTGGTTCTAGCAATGCGATTGGCCCATGTAAAAACTCCCCTGCAGCATACCCCTCTGCATGAATATAGGTAGTCTCTTTCAACTTGAGTGCCCCTTCCAGGGCGATCGCCCGGTTACTCCCCTGACCCAACAGGATCAGGTTTTGAGTCAGGGCCAGTTGGGTTGCCAGTTGTGCAATGCGGTCTTCTTCGGTGCGAAATAGGGTATTGATTTGGCCGGGTAATGCTTCCAGGGCTGTGAGCAGGCGTTCAAGTTTGGTCTTAGAGATCAATCTGCGGATGCGGGCTAGCTCCAGCGCCAGACAGAGGAGGGTCATCAACTGGGCGGTAAAGGTTTTTGTGGCAGCGACGCCAACCTCAGTACCGGCAAAGGTGGGCAGGAGATAGTCTACCAGATGGGTCAGGGAACTGGTGGGGTTGTTGGTCACCCCGATAATGCAGGGTTGCAGCGAAATAGCCTGCCCTGAACGGCGACGAATCTCCAACTCCACGGCAACCAGGGTATCTGCGGTTTCCCCTGACTGGGTGATGGCAATGGTCAGGGTGCGCGGGCTCATGGGCAGGGGGGCCGCAACAAATTCGGAGGCCGATCGCACCCGCGTTGGTAAGCCCGCCCACTGCTCTAACCAATACTGGGCGATTAACCCGGCATGACGGCTGGTACCACAGGCAACAATGTGAATTTGTTCGGTCTCCAGCAGTAGATCATCCGGTAATCCCAACTCAAAGGGTCGGTCTGTTGCCACGGCAGAGGGGAGGTGCGATCGGGAGTGCGATGCGGCGCTCCAGGCTGGATTGCGGCATTTTTGCAAGCAGGTTTGAATTACCGCCGCTTGTTCATGAATCTCCTTTAACATGAAAGGGCCAGATTCTTGGTCGGCGGGTAGGCTGGTTTGTGGAAGTTCCGGATAGGTAGACAAGAGAAACTGTTTCCAGGCCGCTAAAAAATCGGGAATGCTGACGATCTGGCACACGTAATTTTTGGGATGCCCCAAAAGCCGTGGTACAGCTCGCCAATGCAGACCATTCCTCCTTTAGTCTAACCTGGATAGGCCAGACCACTCAGGGAGTTCGGCGACTCTGTTGGGCT
Organism: Leptolyngbyaceae cyanobacterium; assembly: GCA_046080785.1. Taxonomy (GTDB): domain Bacteria; phylum Cyanobacteriota; class Cyanobacteriia; order Leptolyngbyales; family Leptolyngbyaceae; genus JBJTUO01. The sequence goes on from JBJTUO010000154.1 coordinate 5,612, forward strand.
GGTTGCAGCACTGATGCTGGATTTTCAGCAACCCATCCCATCTGGGAGCGCGATCGGACTTCTAAATGCAGGTGGGGGGCTTTAGAACTGGGACGGCCTGAGGTTCCTACTGTACCAATTGTCTGGCCACGACGGACGGTTTGCCCAGTCTGAACGGTAACAGTTGCCAATTGAGCGTAGCGGGTTTGTAACCCTTCTGCATGATTAATCACGACTAAATTGCCATAGTCTCCCTGTTGACCGGCAAAGGCGATCGTCCCATCTGCCATGGCGGCGACAGCAGTACCAACAGGTGCAGCCAGATCAATGCCGCTATGAAATCCGACCTTGCCAGTCAAGGGCAAAATCTTCCAGCCATAAGGGAGTAAGACTGACCCTGGCGATGAAGCAGTAGGGAGGGGTGCCCCGGTTAACAATTGGGTGGCCAGACTGGCTACCGATGCCGGGGTGGAGGTGCCAGTCTGGGGAGACCAGTTTACCCCTGGGACAAAAACCACTCTGGGATTGGTTTGGCAGCCATTGACTTCAAACAAAACATCAGGACGCACCCGATAGTGTTTAGCTACCTGCCGCCAGGTTTGATTGGGCTCCAGCTCTACCCGTACCCCATTAAAGGGGGGCACCAGTAAGGTTGTTCCTACCGCTGCCTGACCATTTTGCACCGAGGGATTGAGACCCATCAACGTAGTTGGCAGCAGATTATAGCGGCGGGCGATGCTCTCTAGGGTTTCTCCGCCAGCGACCCGATGGCGAGTCAAGCGAGATAAGGCCGGAGGCGGACAGGCATTTGGGGGGGAAGCCGCTGTAGACTCAACCATTTGAGCTTTAACGCTGACCTCGGCTAGCAGCAACGTTTGACTCAGGGCAGCAAAGCTCAGGCCCAAGATAAACCGGTACAGGTTTGGCATGATGGGATCCACAGATAGTCTACCAAACCACTCAACGATAGCGCATCAATCGTTGAGCTTGTTGAATCCATGCTGCCAAGTCTTCTTTTAAGGGGCAGAGGTCGCGCCGCTGTAGGGTGGCGACATAAAATCGCAAGATAGCTCGATGCAGGGTGTCGAGGGGGGTTTGAGCCAACTGGTCGGGGGAAGTAATGCCAGTGTGCAGCAATACCCCACAATACTGGCATCCCACTGATGGAATCGTTGCCAAATCGGCTAAGGCTACCCACTTGTTGACATACTTGGGATGCAGTTGCAACTGAGCGGCCAATCGCTGTCGTCGAGCTGGTGTATTAGCCTGGTGCAAAAGCTGACGGGTTGATTTAATTTCTAGGCTTGTTAAGCGATGGGCATCTTCCTCACTCAACCCGGGTAGTTGAGTGATCGCCCAGTCAGCTGGCATCGGGCCATCAATTGGGCGGGGCGTGAGTCTGGCGGGCATAGAATTTGTCTCAATGGGCGATCGCTGGTTTCTATTTTGGCACACTCCCACAACGAAAGCAGAGGGACTCTAGGCTCAAGCAGGCATAGCGGCCCATGCCGAATCTTTACTGGTGTTGAGTTTCGCGTTGCGCAATACTAACCTCCAGCTCCGGCATACCCCTTCCCCTCGTTCCCAAACGAGTAGGTAGGCAGAGAGCGATCGCAGGCTTCTGGCAATTTAGGGCAGGGGAAGCGGGAGCTTCCTGGAAGAGTTACCTTTCTGGTATGCCCGCAGGGCTTTAGTGGGAGCTTGGTAACGAGTAGTCGCAGACCC
>JBJTUO010000155.1:0-19722 GCA_046080785.1 Leptolyngbyaceae cyanobacterium
CCACGCTGCATTTTCATCTCTGCATCGCACAGAGCCGCAGTGGGGACAAACATGAGTGCGGGTACTCAGAGTTTTCTGAACTGGCTGTTTGCAATCAAAGCAATCAATCGTAGTGTTCTGGGGTGGAACGGGTTGCTGTACCTTGCCGAAGATCTGAGCGTAGTATTTCACCCAATCGACGAACAAGCTCCAAGCTGCATCACTGATGGACTTCGCCAAATGATGATTGCGTACCATGTTCCGCACCTGCAAGTTTTCGTAGGCAATCAAGTCGCTAGACATGACCAACGCACGGGCTTGTTGTACAGCCCAGTCTTTACGCTGCCGACTTACTTTCAGGTGTTGCCGTCCCAGGCGATTAATCGCTTTTCTGCGATTTTTGGAACCCTTTTGCTTTTTAGAAACTCGACGCTGCAAGCGTTTCAGTTTGCGCTCCGACTTCCTCAAGAACTTGGGGTTCTCTACCTCAGTGCCATCGGTTGCCTTATAGAAGTACTTCAACCCCAGGTCAATGCCAATGGCTTTGCCTGTTGGCTGAATGGTTTCTTGTCGGTCAACTTCGATACGGACTTGAAGGGGGATTGCTACATCGCCGTGGATGAATCGCAGGGGCTTTGCAATCCCCTCTCAAACTGTCCCCATTTTGGTAATTATCAGTGGCTATGACCGTGGCCATGAGTATGGGTATGGCCGTGACCATGGGAGTGGCTATGCCCATTGCCGTGGTCATGATGTAATGTCTGATGGGCCAACCTAGGGTTGACGGCTACAGCCTGCTCGGTTAGTAATGCTTCAACCTGAGGATTTGCCCAGGTCGCCGCCATTTCTAAAAACTGGGGATGGTCATTCACACACTCCATCTGCATGAAGGTGACATCCGGACGACGATGCTTAAGGCCATGAATAATATGACCCACATCCAGTAGGGTTTCATGGTTTTCAGTCGCAAAACCGATCGGCATAAACACGATCGCCGTCGCCCCCAGATCCATCAAGTTGCGAGCCGCTAGTTCTGCATTGGGCTGAGTCCACTCAATCAAGGGTGTTTGATGATTGAGCCAGCCCACCGAAATCAAGGGATAACGATGAATCAGCTTTTCTCGGACTCGCTCGTATAATGCTTGACTTTCATCAATCCCGGAGGTAAATCCCTTGGCCTTGTGGGGGCAGCCGTGGTTCATTAACACAATCCCGGTCTGAGAGGGTAAGTGGGCTGCTGCCAGGTCTGCTTTGATCTGGGTTTCCACCAGCTCGGCCATCAGCTCAATGTAGGCCGCTTCGTTATAAAAAGAGGGGATGTAGCGAATGCTCTTAACCCAATGCTCGCTGGCATCGCTGAGACGAGCCAGAGCCTTATTGACCTGCTCCACCGCAATGCCACTGGTAAAGATGGAGTCTACCACCAGCAGGGGATAGATCAGGATTTTGTCAAAGCCCTCTGCCTTAATTTCTGTCAGCACCTGCTCTGGCAAAAAGGGTTTACAGAAGTTAAAGGCCTTAAAGACTTGCACCCGATCGCCCCATTGCGCCTGTAAATGACGCTCAATCCCAGCCCGTTGCCGCTCAAAAATAGCATTGTGGGGTGAAATGAAATGGTCGTGCTGATGCTGCCATTCATGTAAATCAAAGACGGCCAGCAACTTAGCCAGGGGCGGATAAACCCAGGTCGGCACCGGAGCAAATTTGGCCGTTAAAAGATTAAGCGCCTGCTCATTGTAGTTGGCAAAGTCATCGTAGCTTTCGACCTCGCCATACCCCATCAGCAAAACGGCCACCCGCTCTTGAGCAGCAGGTGAACTGGGAGCAGAATTCAATATTTCAGAAGTGGCAACCACAGCTAACTCCTTTCAGCAGGATGGAGAACTATTACAATTAGATTGTAACCCAATATCCGGGTAGGGGGGATATTAGTTGCAATTTGCAATAGAGCCTTTTATTTCCTTACCTGGTTTGCCCCAAGGCTTGCACCTAACAAAAGTATGACCGTTGTGATTTGCCCCGGTTTTCATCCCCCTAGCCTGACTAGGGCATTTCAAACAATAATCTGGCAGCCAACCGATCGGCTCATTCATCCAGTGCTGGTGGTACCCCCCTCCTGTCCGGTCTATTCGGGTTTTCATATTCTGAATTGGGTGCGCCCACACCTGGGGCCAGTCGGGGGCACACCGGCTCTTATATGGATTGGTTTTAGCGCCGGTGTGGTGGGGGCGATGACGGCGGCCTGGCTGTGGCAACGATCAGGGGGAAGGGTGCGATCGCTGATTGCCCTGGATGGCTGGGGCGTTCCCCTCTGGGGACAATTTCCTATTCACCGGGTCAGTCACGACTTTTTGACCCATTGGTCTTCAGCTTTATTGGGAGCAGGTCAGGATAGCTTTTACGCCGACCCGCCCGTCAGCCATTTAGAACTGTGGCGATCGCCCCACACTGTCCAGGGGCAAGGGATCTCATCAGATTCAGGCCAACTCAGCAAGCCGATGACCGCTGCCGAATTTATCCGCCTGCAACTCCGCCTTTACGGAGAACTGGCTTAGGAGCCTGACGGACTTTTGCTGTGAGCCAGGAATTAGTGTTTTGAGGAAGCTTCGCCCCTCAAAACCGTCTTGACAGACCAATAGCAAAGTTTTTTGTAAATTCAGCAATAAATTTAGCTGACGGTGTTTCATTTGTTCTCCCTAAGCTTCACACTAAGAAAGGGTTACCCAAGCACACATCGACTGGGCCAAATGCAACTCTGCCATGATGCCAGCCAATTCTTCTGACGGTAGCTACACCTCCCTATTTAAAAACCAGCCATTCCTGAAGTTATGGATTGGCCAGGTGCTCTCCCAGATTGGAGACAAGGTTTTTTTTGTCTTTATCATTGCGCTGCTGGCGACCTACCAGATTCCACCCATCTGGGAAAATTCCGCCCGATCGGCGCTGATGATTGCAATTACCCTGCCAGCGATTTTATTTGGTTCGGCGGCCGGCATTTTTGTAGACCGGGTCGATAAAAAACAGATTTTGGCTGGGTGCAATCTGCTGCGGGGGTTACTGGTCTTGCTGATCCCCTTATTACCCAAAGAATTTATTGTTCTTCTAGTGATCGGGTTTTTAGAATCTGTCTTAACCCAGTTCTTTGCGCCCGCAGAGCAGGCAGCCATCCCCCTGCTGGTGCCTCGCCAAGGTTTAATGACAGCCAATGCCCTGTTTACTACGACCATGATGGGTTCCCTGATTGTTGGGTTTGCCATTGGAGAGCCCCTCCTCAGCCTGTCTCAGTCTTGGGGCAAATTTGGCCAGGAGATCCTGGTCTCTGGGCTATACCTGGGGGCGGCCTTGGTGTTGTATGCCGTCCCCCTTAAAAAAAGTGGAGAAGAGCTGCATTTAATGACTGCTCACCCCTGGAGTGACTTTAAGGCCGGTCTAGCCTACCTGAGACGAGACCGGCTCGTGAGTAATGCCATGGTGCAACTGACACTGTTATACTCCGTGTTTGCTGCCCTGACCATCCTGGCGATCAATTTGGCGGGTGAGATCGGCCTAAAATCCAGTCAGTTTGGCTTCTTGTTGGCATCAGCAGGGGTTGGCATGGTGCTGGGAGCGGGTTTTTTGGGGCGATGGGGCGAACAATTACACCATATTCCGCTGCCGTTGATTGGTTTTTTGATTATGGCGGCCTGTCTGACCCTGTTTACCTTTATTGAACAACTCTGGTTGGGGTTGAGCTTAAGCCTGTTACTCGGAGTCGGAGCCTCATTGGTAGGGGTACCGATGCAGACTTTAATTCAAAAACAAACACCAGAATCGATGCGGGGTAAGGTGTTTGGCTTTCAGAATAACGTGGTTAACATTGCCCTCAGCTTACCGTTGGCGATCGCAGGGCCGCTCACCGACCGCTTTGGTCTGCGGGTCGTGCTGCTGGCCATGAGTCTGGTGGTAAGTCTGGTGGGCCTCTGGGCCTGGTATAACACCCGCCAGGTTTTGGAGGATGCGATTTAGCCTCCAACAACCCAATAGTTAGTGTAAATCAAGAGTCAGTGTAAATTTGTATTGCAGACATCCCCTCTTAAGAGAGAATCCAGAATTAAGGGGATCAGCCTTTAAGCTTGCTTTGGAATGATCCACGCCCCTAGTCTGGGATCCCTGCTGAAGAGAGCCTGCTAGACAGGGATCAGAACACGTTCTACACTAAAAGTCTTAGGCTTAATTGCATCCTTCGATACAAAATATTAACTAAAGATTTTGGTGAGGGTTTCCCCTGTGCAACTTCAACAACATGTAGCAGTAAAGCGGGCAACAGGCGCGTATGCCTTGATGGATAGTTTAAAGCGCCACGGTGTGAAACACATCTTTGGATATCCAGGGGGTGCCATTCTACCAATCTACGATGAGCTTTATCGATTTGAGGACCGGGGTGAGCTGCAGCATATTTTAGTGCGCCATGAGCAAGGTGCCGCCCATGCTGCAGATGGCTACGCCCGTGCCACCGGGCAGGTGGGGGTTTGTTTTGGGACCTCCGGCCCAGGGGCAACCAACCTAGTGACCGGGATTGCAACAGCCCATATGGACTCGATTCCGTTGGTGGTGGTGACTGGACAGGTGCCCCGCAATGCCATCGGCCGTGATGCCTTCCAGGAAACCGATATCTATGGCATTACCCTCCCCATCGTGAAGCACTCCTACGTGGTACGCACCCCACAGGATATGAGTCGGATCGTAGCGGAAGCCTTTTATATTGCTGGGACAGGGCGGCCTGGCCCAGTTTTAATTGATGTGCCGAAGGATGTCGGGCTAGAAGAATGTGACTACATTCCGGTAGAGCCGGGCGCTGTCCGCCTCACTGGTTATCGTCCCACGGTGAAGGGAAATCCTCGCCAAGTGGCGCAGGCGCTTAAACTGATCCGTCAAGCCAAGCAGCCTTTGCTGTATGTCGGTGGTGGCGCAATCACCGCTGGCGCTCATGGCGAAATTCGGGAACTAGCAGAACGGTTTAACCTGCCTGTAACCACAACCCTGATGGGGATTGGGGCATTTGACGAACATCATCCTCTCTCAGTTGGGATGTTGGGCATGCATGGTACGGCCTATGCCAACTTTGCCGTCATGGAGTGTGACCTGCTGATTGCGGTGGGGGCTCGTTTTGACGACCGGGTAACGGGCAAGCTAGAAGAATTTGCCTCCCGTGCCCAGGTGATTCACATCGACATTGACCCAGCAGAGGTGGCCAAAAATCGGACACCTGATATTCCCATTGTGGGAGATGTACGTCAGGTGTTGATCGACCTCCTGCGTCGCAGCAACGAAGAAGGTGACATTCCCGATACAGAACGCAATAAGGCCTGGTTGAGTCGCATCGATCGCTGGAAAGAAGACTACCCCCTGGTGGTGCCTCACTATGCTGACGCGCTCTCGCCCCAAGAGGTGATTGTAGAATTGGGTGAGCAGGCACCCCATGCTATTTACACGACAGATGTGGGCCAGCATCAAATGTGGGCAGCTCAGTTCTTAAAAAATGGCCCCCGTCGTTGGATCTCTAGTGCAGGTCTAGGGACAATGGGCTACGGCGTCCCCGCTGCCATGGGCGCTAAGGTTGCTTTGCCCGATCAAGAGGTGATCTGTGTCAGTGGAGATGCCAGTTTCCAGATGAATTTACAAGAGTTGGGGACGATCGCCCAATACGGCATCCATGTCAAAACAGTGATCATCAACAACGGCTGGCAGGGCATGGTGCGCCAATGGCAGGAAGCGTTCTATGGCGAGCGCTACTCTGCTTCCAATATGCAGGCAGGTATGCCTGACATCCTGAAGCTGGCGGAGGCCTTTGGCATCAAGGGTATCGTCGTCCATTCCCGCGATGATTTAAAAGATGCGATCGCTGAGCTGGTAGCCTGGGATGGCCCGGTGCTGCTGGAGGCCCGAGTTAAAAAGGATGAAAACTGCTATCCCATGGTGGCACCAGGGCGGAGTAATGCCCAGATGGTTGGTTTACCAGAGCGCAAAAACTTAGAAAAAACAGCAGAGGCCATCCTTTGCAGCAGTTGTGGCACAAAAACCATCTCGACCCATAAATTTTGCCCCGAATGTGGAGTGAAGCTTTAAAGTGCCAGTCTCTCCTCTCCCCCTCTCCAATTGGGGAGAGGGGGTTGACGCACTCCTACGCCTAAAGTCGGCGGGCTTTACACTCCATTCTGTAAAGGGAAAGGATGGTAGAGGGGAGGCTTTTCCCCAGGGACTGCAGGGGGGTGAGAGGCACCTTCCACTTTAACAGCGTTTAATTTATGGTTTAGCTCACGGATGCGGCGAGATAGCAGCCGCACAATATTAATGGCAATGCCAGGGGTTTCATCGATCGCTTCGTATAATTGCTGCTGCGTCAGGATCAGACAATCGCTGCGCTCCAGGGTTGTTATGGAAGCAGATCGGGGTTCGGCATCAAACAGAGACATTTCCCCGAAACAAGCGCCCTGATCCAGTTGGGCAATCTCCTGATTGGCAAGATGGACGCGCACCCGGCCAGATACAACAATGTAGAGAGATCGTCCGTCTTGCCCTTCGGTGAAGATTGTGTGATTGGGAGGAAATTCAACCTCTTCCATAACGGATGCCAGCCTGACCAAAAAGTCATCTCGCAGTTCCCGAAAGATGGGAACGCCCCGGACAAATAGTAATCGGTCAACACTGGATAGCATAGAAAAATAAAACGGCTGCAGCCTTGATTGCGGAGCCAGGCCAACCTATTGTTAGGAGAGTGACCAGGCTACCTGAACTGGCTCAAATCCGGTTATACCTGGCAAATCAGCATTTACAATTATTGCCCTGTTTCGTCAATGAAGTATCAATAATAATCAAGATTTTTTGTTAACTTCACAGGTTAATTTTCTGACCTGGTCGGCAACCAGGGCATCCGGGTCAGTTTTAAGCATCGGCAATACCCGTTCCAAAATCCGGGGATATACTTCGGCTAGGTAGGCCAAGACGGACTCGCGTACAAACCCTCTGGGATGTTGTAAGCAAGCGAGAGTATGATTAGCCGCGATACCCCATCGTTTCCGCCGTGCCAGATGAAAACAGCAAGCCAACGCCCAATCTGAAAGAAAGTAGCGCAGGCTAACCAGTCGCCGGAGCCGTTCTTGTGGAGATAACGCCTGGTAACTGCTCAGGCCAGACAGGTTGGGTAAGGTTTCTTGTTCAGAAGGGCGGTCGAACACACTCAGCAACAGGCGTTTGTGGGCCAGATCCAGGGTGTTGTCTAGAATTTCTAGCCCTCTCGCTCGGCTACTGCGAGAAGACGATTGCAAATTAAATGCTGCCGCTTTGATCGTATTAATCGGGTATAAAAACTTGAGGAGCTGAAACAAGCGGTCTTCCGCATCAGTTTGTAAGTCTCGCAGTGCACGGTGGAGCAAATCCCCCTCTAGAGTATTGATGGCCTCTACTTGCAGATCGATGGCAGCGGCACCGATCTGGGCAATAAACAACATTTCCTGATCAATCAGTTGCTCAGTCCCTTGCCTTCCGATTCGTTCCAGAGTCTCCTCAATGCCCGCATCATTCGGCATTTCCAATAGAATTTTAAGAATGCGTCCGCGATCGGTGCCCCAGTTAGTAGAAAGGTGAGACACCAAGACATTAAGGGCTTCTGATGAGCCAATCTGGCCGATCGCTTTCCAGGCATAAAGCTTTACCAGTCCCGGTTTCTGATGGTCTTCTGCCAGTTTCACCAGCATGGGAATGGCTTCATCCTCTAATCGCACCAGGGCTCGCATAGCGGCCTCACGGGTCGATTTGTATTGCAACCCTTTGAGAAGGGAGGGGTAATATTCTTCCAGATGGGTGGCGGCGATCGCATCTAACAACGCACACCGGACTCGCAAGGATTCGTCTTGCAACAACTTGGGAATGTGAACCCGTAATGCCTGAAGATACATGGCTTCTGCCAAAGCTCGACAGCCCATGATCCGTTCTTGCTCTTCTCGATGCATTAGCATCAATCGCAGGGTATTGGTTGCTTCTGCTTTTTGAGTCGATGTTCCCCGTCTCAGCATCAAGGAAGCGGCTGTTCCGCGCACAATCGGATCTTCGTTAGGCTGCAAGTAAGGCTGCAATTGAGCTAAATCAGGGTCAGACTCGGTCAACCAGACATAGCGCAGCGCGACCGCTCGAACTTCTGGAGGAGTTGGAGGATGAATCAACTGCCGCACCTGATTTAGATAGGTGCCCCTGGATTGGGTTTGAATTGCTTCTGCCAGCATGGCTTCTAAGCTCTGGCGTTGCAGGGAAGGCGGCAACTTGATTAACAGCGGACCTAAAACTGAGCTGACATTTTTGGGATCAAGTTGGCTCAATAGTTCAATACACGATCGCTTGTGGGCCTCTGTACCCGGTTGCTCTAATGCCCCAATTACAGCCTGTTGCAGTGCCCGCAGATCGACATCGCCACTTAACTGACCCCGCTCAGCACCGATTACCAGTAAACCGACATAGTTGGTTCGCAGCAGCGATATGGTGATCAACCAGACTACAGCCAGGAAGACAATGGCAGGAAAGAGCCAAGAGACGGGGTTACGACTTAAAGCAGAATTATGACTGAACCAGACCAGCCCTAACAAGGCCAGCCCTGTAGCCCCAGTTGAGAGCGGTTCAGCAATCCCTCGCACCCCAGACTGAATTCTACTCCGCAGGGTATCGGGAATGGGTTGAAACAGAACGGGGCTAATACCCGTAAACAGAGTGTAGTGGAATAATTCATCCAGGAATTTCAACAACACCAGACTGATAAACAGGGGAGATTTCAGGGAAAAGGACGCAATGATTGTGGCGATAGTGCCAATTATGGCAATGGAGAGGGGTAATAGCTGGGCGGCAGCAAACACTCCAATGCGTTCAATAACCCGACTGGAGACGAGCCACTGGATAGACAACTCAAAAATCCCCAAGACACCGCTAAAGAACCCCAGGAAAATAGCAATTTGTTCTTGGGTGTTGCGTTGTTGCAGTTGGGCTAAAAATTGAAAATCAATCAGCAGGAATAGAACCTGAGCCAGAATAAAAAATAGTACCAGTAAGACAACATAACGCCGCAGTGGCCCTCGAATTTGTCGATTATGGCTAAATTCTGACCGGCGGAAATCTTGATGACGAGGGGGGTTATCGGGAAACGATCGACGGTAGGCCTTGCCGAGGTAGAGCAAAATGATGGCCCCGATCACCATCATCACGGCAGCCAACACCACTACATTTTTTAACCCAATCAACTGAATCAGGAAGGTCAGGGAAAAACCGCTGAACACATCAGCAACCAGAATGCCGCTGCTAATTAAAGGAAAGGTGCGTTTAATCTCCCGAATGTTGAACAGTTGATTGGCTGTGATGGACGTATTCAGATCGCTCAAAACATAGATCGCTTCTAGCCAGAGCCGCATCAAGAAAATCGTAACAGCCGCCAGAGTTAGCACCCCCAAGCCAGAAGTTGCCAGATTATCTAACCCCAGGCGAAACAAAAAGATGGGCAGGGCAATCAGAAAGCCCGTTAGAACAATCACCCACCGTAAAGGGAGAAGGGATTGTAGGCGGGAGTAGAGAAACCCCAGGCCAGAACCAATTGCGGCGCTGGCGATATAAATCCAGGGTAAGCCGTTTTCAGCCCCGTAGGCTTCCAAAAACAGGGCGATCGTACAGGCTTCTAGCCAAACTAAACCAATGGAAGTCGTGGTGTAAAACGCGAACATAAATAGCGTTCGTTCACCTTCTTCCGGGCGGAGGTTCACCCAGTTCAGTAACTTACGCCATCGCGTATTCCTCGCCGGCCATTGGTCTAGTGCCATTCTGCTCAGTTAATTAACCGGTTATCCCATCATGGAAGACCAACACAGGCAGACCTACGCCTCGTACCCATCAGCCCACACCTTATTTTTTAGGTGCCAGCAGCATCATCATGTTACGGCCTTCCCGTTTCGGTGCTTGCTGGACTTCTGCTAATTCTTGCAGATCGGTCGCCATCCGTTTCAGCAGGTCTTCTGCAATATCACTATGCTGAATCTCCCGCCCCCGGAACATGATCGTAGCCTTAACCTTATCACCGTCCTTCAAAAAGCGACGGGCCTGACTGATGCGTACATTGTAATCATGCTCCTCAATTTTATACCGCATCTTCACTTCTTTCACATCTACGGTATGTTGCTTCTTCTTGGCCTCCCGCGCTTTCTTTTCTTGCTCAAACTTATACTTGCCATAATCCATAACCCGGCAGACAGGGGGATCAGCCTTATCACTCACCAATACCAAGTCTAACTCTCGCTCGTCAGCAATCTGCATTGCCTCTCTGGGGGTCATAATACCGAGCTGACTGCCATCCGAGTCAATGACCCGAATTTTAGGAAAGCGAATGCGTTCGTTGATTGTCGGTAAGTCACGATTAATTCTTTTTTCTATCACAGGCGGTTATTGAACGTTAGCAGAAAGTAGTGAAGGAGAATGCGATACAGCGAAGGGATATTTCCGCGATCGCAGAGCTTTACTGCCATTTTACAGCATTAAGACAGGCATAGCCTGCTATTTCTGTTTGAGCCTAGAATTCCATTGCTTTAGCTGTGGGGGGTATCCGCTTAAAGCGGGATAGATTAGTCCCCAGGAAAGTGGGGATTATCGGCAACCTCTTGATATGGACAATATGGACAGGTAGCAATCCCCCCTGAAGTCCGTTGCAGCTATGAGCGGAAACGGACACTTGATATGGTATAACTGATTTGCTCCAGGTTGGAATGCCGCCAGCACGTTAAATCTCGGAAGAGAACAATTGGCTGGAAAACAAAAAGCAAAAGCGGTAGCGAAAGCGCTTAAAGCAGCTAAGCCAATCAAACGATGGCGAAAACCGAACAAGTTTTTGAGTACGGTCGGGCAGACCGGAATTCATGCCTGGAAGGCGATCCTTAAGTGGGAGCCTAGATGTTAAGGGATATTCTAGTATTCTCGCATCGGACATGGTGTGTAAGACCTAAATTCTGTATATCTGTCCGGAGTATCCGATCAAGTTAAGGCAGATCCGCTAGAGTGGGTTTAAAGAGTCTTAACCTTATTAACAGTTTCCTAACCTGACTCCGCGCGATCCACTCCACCCCCAAATTGCGATGCCCTGGCCCCGTATTTTAAGCGCACTTGTAGCAATTCCCATTGCACTCGCCATGGTTTTGCTTGGTGGGTGGTATTTCACTATTGGCTTTGGCATTTTGGTGTACCTGGGCCAGTTAGAGTACTTTCAACTGGCCCGCGCTAAAGGGATTGCGCCAGCGGCTAAAACAACCCTGGCGGTTAGTCAGGCTCTGCTGGTCGTTTCTAACCTCTCACCCACGGTAGCGGATGCAATTTTTCCAGTTGCAGGCACCTTTATTTGTTTCTATCTCTTATTTCAGCCCAGGTTTGCCACGATCGCAGATATTTCTGCTTCCATCATGGGCCTGTTTTATGGGGGGTATCTACCCAGCTATTGGGTGCGATTGCGATCGCTGGGGCAGTCAGAAGTTACCAACCTGGCTTTGCAAGGGTTTTTCCCTGAAAACTGGAACGACATGAGCGCAATGCCAATCGGCCTGCTCACTACCCTGTTGGCCTTTTGCTGCATTTGGGCCGCCGATATTGGCGCTTACCTGTTTGGCAAATTTTTTGGCCGCACCCGACTATCTGACATCAGTCCCAAAAAAACAGTGGAAGGGGCTGTGTTTGGTGTGGCAGGCAGCGTCGCTGTGGCCATTGTGGGTTCCTGGTCTTTGGGCTGGGCAGGATGGCCGATCACCGGTGCCGCTCTCGGCATGTTAATTGGGATTGCCAGCCTGCTAGGAGATTTAACCGAGTCCATGATGAAGCGAGATGCCGGGGTCAAAGATTCTGGGCAATTGATTCCTGGTCACGGCGGCATCCTCGATCGGGCCGATAGCTATGTGTTTACGGCCCCCCTGGTCTATTACTTTGTTACCCTAATTTTGCCCTTACTAAAATAAACAACCGCAATCACCTTTACCCCCCTGGCTTTAGGGCATCTTGGGCTGACTGGCCTTCTCCCTGATAGCCAAAATGCCAGAGGGTTGCAGCAGCTTCTGCTCGGGTGACCTTTTTTCTAGGCTGGAACAGGGTAGTAAAGCCAAAGGCCCGTCGAAGATTAGATTGATCGCCATTTTGAAAATCAGCCAGCACCGCCTTTAAAGCCTTTGGATCGATGCGGGCCGTATCAGTAAAGCCCCAGGTTTGCTTAATTGCCTCCATCGTAGCCGCAGGCAAGGGCTGGCGGGTATCCATTGGCACCTTCCAAGACAGCAGTGTTTCACGGGTCAAGGGCTGATCTGGCCGAAACAGGGCGGCGGCGGCATCTCCAGAAAGTAGGCTGGGTAAAACACCGGCCTCTGCTAGGCCCTGAATTGCACCAAAGTCGGGATCGGTTGCTGGCACATCTCGAAAGGCCGGCTGGCTTGTGGGTAGGCCCGATCGCACCTGTTGAGCGGGACGATTGGCAAACAATCGATTGTTGGTTGCAACTAACCAGCGAATATATTCCCGGCGGGTGATGGGCTGATTCGGTTCAAATTGCGAAGATTTTGTGGCCTTGCGCTGATCGGTGGCCGCAGTCAGCACCCCTAAGCGGGCCAGATCTTCTACATAGACCCGCAACTCCTGGGGCACTTGATTTAAGTCGGTGAAGGAACTGACGCCCGTTGGCACTTGTTGTAGAGGGGGGGGCGGCGGCAGGGCCGGTGAGCCAGGCAGAGGGGCCGCCTCGCCAGTCAGGGAATCGGTGCCAGAGGCACCCGTCATCAAACTGGAAGAACTGGATGTCGCAGCAGCAGCCGACGGGGCGCTGGCAACTCCTACAGTGGTTTGGGCGGTGAAGGGCGCGATCTCGGCTAGGCTGCCCCCTGAGGGGGATGCAGCGGGCGTCGCAGAAACAGCGGGTGGCCTGTCATTTGAAGCCTGACTCACCTGCAAGGTGTATTCCGTTTTTGGGGCTGTGCCAGTAGGGGAAGTTAAGGCGGCAATTGGCTGCACCGCCACAGCTAAGGTGACATCGCCCCGCCGAGCCAAAAAGTTACCCTGTTGTGCTTCTTGGGGTTGCTCAATTAACTGCCAGTTATTGGTCTGCAGGGCCTGTCGGTAAAAGGTTATCACCAGGGCGCTATTGTCAGGCGTTGTCCAGCGGGCCACCAGACTGGGGCTGCTATCAGGCCCTGTTGCGCTGCCAGGGGTTTGATTGACCTGGCTCAATTGACTATTGGGATAGCGGGGGATATCAGCAGGAAAGTCTGACGGTAGCTGGGCCGCTGGTGCCCCGGCTGGGGCAGAGGGGGAGGCAGTAGCTCCTGCTTGGGCCAGGGGGGTATCCCTTAAAGGGTCGCTTTTTAATAAGGGGTCGGCAGCCAGCGATCGCTTAAGCTGATCCCCAATTGGGCTATTGCTACAGCCAGTCAGGGGCACCAGACAGCAGGCAAAGACAAGCCAAACAAGGAAAGGAAAGAAACGAGCGAACACAATAGAACCTGGGTGATAGCTTGGGTCAGAACGCTGAGGGCAAGGCTAATCGGTCAAAGTGCGGCATTGGTGCGGCGTTGTAACTTGCTCCGCTGAGCTGCCCATGGCTACAGCGATAAAACCGATCGACCTCCAGCCTAGCTTAAATTTAATTGAGGGTATGGCTGGAGGGGAAATCTAAAAGGAAGGGCAGGGCGATCGTGTTGCTAAGGGCACATTCTATGATAAAAAATAACACTGGGTGTTGTTTTACTGGTTATCTTAGCCAGCTTTAGACATGGCAGATACTTGTTCATTTGATATTGTGAGTGATTTTGATCGTCAAGAATTGGTCAACGCCCTCGATCAAACCCGGCGAGAAATTCAGGCCCGCTATGACTTAAAAGACAGCAACACCATAGTTGACCTGGGTGACAATGCCATTACGATCCAAACCAACAGCGAAATGACGCTACAGGCGGTGCAGACAGTTTTGCAAACCAAGGCAGCAAAACGAAATCTCTCCCTTAAGATTTTTGACCATGGGCCGGTTGAGTCTGCCAGTGGCAACCGGGTGCGCCAAGAAATCACCCTAAAGCAGGGCATCAGTCAAGATCTGGGTAAGAAGATCACCAAATTAATTCGGGATGAATTTAAGAAAGTGCAGGCCTCAATTCAGGGGGATGCCGTGCGGGTCAGTGCCAAATCAAAGGATGATTTGCAAGCTGTGATTCAACGGTTAAAACAGGAAGACTTGCCAGTGGCGTTGCAGTTTACAAATTATCGTTAATTTCAGGCGGCTTGCGGATCTGAATTAGAGTAAAAACAGATCCTGCCCATCTTTGCACTATGGCAAAATTCCGCTTAATTAAGTGGTGGGAGCTGCTATCTCCCTTAAGTAAGATTTTGCTGATTTTACTAGCATTACCCCTGCTGACCTTAAATATCTGGGTCATTGGGGCGATCGCTCGTTACTTTCATTCTCTGGTGGTGATCCTGGTTGGAGCTGCCCTACTGGCCTTTTTACTGAATTACCCAGTTAGCTACATAGAGCATCATGGAGCCAAGAGAAGTCGGGCCACTATCATTGTTTTTTTACTGGCGATTACGCTTTTAGGCTCCTTAGCCATTACCCTCTTTCCCTTGGCCTTGGCCCAGGCTCGCGGATTTATTTATCATCTGCCCCAGTGGAAAACCTAGTAGGCCCAAAAGTCTTGGGTAAGGTAACGGGGTTAAATCCAGTCTGGGTTCTGATTGCAATTCTAAGTGGGGCAAGACTAGGAGGGCTATTGGGAGTTGTAGTGGCAGTCCCGATCGCAGTGATCATCAAACGCGGGTTGCAATCTATTCGGTCTGGCACCTAATTATCCTGGCAAGCTGCTTGCCCTGCCTGGAGGCTACCACCGCAAGGCGGGACAAAAAGGAACTGCGGTCCTTTTTGTATCCTCTAATCCTCACCTTCGTGGGGACTAATCTGTCCTGCTTGAAGCGGATACCCCGCCTGGATCAATAAAGCATTACAAAAAGATAAATCCGAGGCATAATAATATAGGGTTTATCTGTACGTTCGTTATCGGTACATTAATTAATAGATAAATTCGGTTTGAGTGAGTGTGGAGAAGTGATTGTGAAACATAGCATTCTAAAGCAAGGTTTTTTAGCAGCCAGTCTGGCTGTAACTGCGGCTGTGGGTGGCCAGTCCCTGGCTAATGCGGCACCAGGTACCTCTACCATTAACCAAACGGCCGCCCCCGAATCCGTGATCTCTGAAGCGGGTCAATCTCCTATTGCTGAAGTTACTCCAGCGACCCAGTCGGCTTCTCCGTCCCCGACCACTGAGGTAACGACACCTGCGGCACCAGTTACACCTACTACTGCACCAGTCTCCCCAGTCACGGCAGAGCCAGTAACAACCCCGGCTGTTCCCCTACCGGGGACTGTGCCAACTTCCGCCTCCCCCCTGCAAAGCCAGACAACTGACCAGGCTCCGACTCCAGCAATGGAGCAGACTGCCCCAACAGAAGCCCAACCAGCCCCAGAGCAACGGTTTACGACTCGCTACAAGTTTAGCTACATCGGTATTGGCTCCAACTTTGGTGTAGGAGGGGGCACGGCCTTAGGCAATGTGAGCTTCTCTGCATTCAGTAAGTTTGCTTTAACACCAGAATTTTCCTTCCGACCTGGGATCATGGTTGAGAAGACGGTCACCTTTTTGCTACCAGCCACCTATGACTTTCGCATCTCTGGGCCTGGTCAAATCGCCCCCTTTGCCGGTATCGGGGCTAAGATCAATACCGGTGATAGTGACCAGTTTGACCTGCTGCTGACGGGGGGGGTTGATTACCCGATTAATAAAGACCTCGTTGCTAACGCAACCCTCAACATTGGGCCTCTCAATGGCTTTGATGCCGGGATTGCCATTGGCCTAGCCTACTCCTTTGGGCAAGAGACCATTCGCACACCTGAGGGGTTAGGTGGCATCGGGAATGAGGTTGGCAATCTCTTCGGTAAGAATCCTGCTAAGCCCAACCCTGGCTATCTGGGGGCTGGTATGAATTTTGGTACGGGTGGTGGCGGTGCTTTAGGACGTATTAGTGGAGCTGTCTATGGCAAACTGCCTGTCAGTTCTTATTTCTCTGTCCGTCCGGCTATGATGTTTACCAACCAGTTTTCCTTCCTGCTACCAGTAACCTACGACTTTAACCAGATCAGAATTACTGAGAACATTCGTCTCTTCCCCTACGCGGGTACTGGCGTCTCATTTAACTCAGACAAAAACAATGTTGGCTGGCTGCTCAGCGCTGGTGTTGATATGCCAATCACTTCTAACTTTGTGGGTACCTTAGGAGTCAATGTAAATCCTCTGGATACCTTCTCTATTGGATTTCTGTTGGGTGTTGCCTATAGCTTTGGCCAGTTCTAAGGCCAAGGGGGCGTAAGGGCAGGTTTGACTCAGTGTCAAGCCTGCTTTTAATCCTGCTCCCTTCCATGGTGCCGCCGGGCAGGAAGGGTATAGGGGTAAAAGAAGTAGCCAGGGCTGCAGAATGACTGATGGCCAGACTGATTACTGTGCCCACCAGGGCGGTGCTGGCACAACTTCAGATGTGCCGGGTAAGTGTTTTTTGAGGGGTAAGTTGGTTAATCAATGACCCCATTCCACAATTCATAGCGACCATAGCCATCCGGATACCAGTCCAGAAACACCTCTAAGGTCATAGGTTGAGGAACTGCTTGAACCACTGCCCTTAGGCTCTTATCATTTGATTGCATCCTATGTCAGTCAGGGCTTCAAGGCTTTTTCGCCAGGAAATCAATTTCCTGGCTCACAGCAAAAGTCCATTGCCATGGACTGACAATCCCTCATCACAATTCTTTTAGCCTGGATTATTTACGAACCCCGCAATTATTGGCTGTCATTCCCGTGGAAATAAGAATCCAGGTTGGGCCACTTCGACCAGAGTAGATTCCCCTCTAGGCAAGAATGACGAGCAGTTCAATTACTTGATGAAGTATGCAAAAAAACAGGGAACAACCTAGTGAAAAGTCGTGCCGTTTATCGCTGCCGGATAAAGATTTGGGTGAAATAGTACTCATCCTTGCTATTCAGAGCGACGCCGACACCCGTTAAATTAAAGTCACCTTCGATATTGGAACGATGACCTGAGCTTTTGAGCCAGCCATCTACCGCTTGTTTGGCTGGATCCTTGGCCCCCTTATTGTAGGCCACATTTTCAGCCGCTCCCCGTAAAGGAATTTGTGTCCCAATCACCTTTACCCGTTCTTGAAACCCCGCATGACCAAAAGCCACCTGACCATTGGCCATGGCCTGACTATGGTTGCGCGATTGCTTGGCAATCCGATCATCTTGAGTCAGCCTGGGCAAACCCCGACCAACCCGATATTGATTGATTTGGTCAAACACTGACTGTTCTAGGGTCGCTGTTGTGGGTGCCTGACTCAGGCGCAATTGTTGCGGGCGCAAAGGCACTGCCGTTGCATCAGGGGCTGGATTCTGGATTAGCACATAGGAACTACCCACTCCACCTAAAACTGTCACCAGCAACAAACGCTTAAGGTGATGCATCATAGACTGATCCTCCGATAATTAGGACTAACTCAGCTTTCCGCAAAGATGCGGGATAGAGGAACACCCTGACTGTTTAAACTTGACGCAATTGCGAAGGAAGAAGTTCCCCATACAAAGTTCCTTTAAAGTTGGACTCAAAGCATTTTAGCCTTATGCCATACTCGCAAAAGAGAACCTGCCAATTACGGCACGATCGATGCAACGCCGTTGTGGTTGATGCTGTATGCCGAATACTTTGCCTGGACGGCAGATTTTGAAACCCTGGAATCGCTCTGGTTCAATGCTTTAGCAGGAATGGATTGAGTCAATCTGATGATGAGGCCGACTGGCTATCTTACCTATGACTGCAAATCAAAAAGACACCGGTCAAATGAGGGGTGAAAGCCCTCAAGGGGCTAACCCCCTTAGGGGTTAACGGCTCCAGTGGAATGTCAGAAAAGCTTGACACTTTGGTTTTGTTACCTCTCTTAATATTTTCCAGGGTTTTCCACACCTGCCTGAAAGAGTTTCCACAAACTTTCCACAGGTTGACCAGACTTTTTCCACAGATTAAGAAAGGTTTTCCACAACAGTCCCTCACCGTCGAGGTTTGAATGCCGTCAGCAAATCCGTTACTTTGTTACTAATCTGGATCGAAAGGCGGGAGCAATGTTAAGGAAAATAGCGGGGATCGACCTAAAATAAGCGTTTTTTCCTAGATTTGCTTGAACAGCTTCTGACTAAATGTTGGATCCGGGGAATTGACAGTCCAGGGTGTGAATGAACACAATGAGGGTCTTCTCCCATGCTTCACTTACGTTGTCATTGAGGTTTAAATTAAAATGACTGTCAGTATCCTTGCAGAGCTTCCTGAAGATCTTCACACCGCATTGATGCTCTACCTGGAAACACATGCTGACTGGGATCAGGATCGGCTGCTCACGGCTGCATTGTCTCTCTTTTTGTTGCAGAATGGAAATTGTCAAGGCAATGAACGCGATCGTCTGGTCAAGCATAAAGCCGCACAGGTTTACTTAAACTCGCTTTTCAACAGATCTGGTACTGATGGGTTAAGGCAAATTACTGGATAAGATATGGCATACTACTGGTTCAAAGCGTTTCATATTATTGGGGTCGTTGTCTGGTTTGCTGGCCTCTTCTATCTGGTACGGTTGTTTGTTTACCATGCAGAGGCCAATGATCAGCCAGAGCCAGCCCGCACCATTCTCAAGCAGCAGTATCAGATTATGGAAAAACGCCTCTATAAGCTGATTACAACCCCTGGGATGGTGCTAACGGTAGCAATGGCGATCGGGCTTTTGACAACTGAGCCCCATTTACTCAAGGATCTTTGGCTTCATGTCAAATTGGGTTTGGTTGCTGCCCTCATCGGCTACCACTTCTACTGTGGACACATTATGAAACGCCTGGCCACTGATCAATGCCAGTGGAGCGGGCAACAGTTTCGCTGGCTCAATGAATTGCCGACCCTCTTTCTGGTCTTAATTGTGTTGCTGGCCATCTTTAAGAACAGTCTGCCAACCGATATAACTGTTTGGGCTACTGCTGGGCTAGTGGTGGCAATGGCCGCCATAATTCAACTCTATGCCCGTAAACGGCGATTAGATCAAGAGCGGTTATCTTCTGCCGACTCCCCAGAAAGTTCTGCTTCCAGTGCAGGCGTTTCATAATTCCTTGCAGCGAGCAGCCAATAAGGCTGCACCATAGGCGGCCTCGGTGTGGGGCGATGGCACGACAGGCACGCCCAACTGTCGCGCCCGTATTTCAATCCAGGCTTGATTGACCGCTCCCCCCCCTGCGGTGTAAACCCGCGTCAAGGGGGTAGCACCCAGGGCTTGTAGTAGCTGATAGCCTCTGGCCTCGATGCGGGCCATGCTCTCTAGCAGCCCATGTAAAAAGCAAACCGCATCCTGGGGGCGGGGTGACAGTCGGGGTGGCAGGTTGGGATCATTAGTGGGAAACCGCTCCCCTGGTTTAATCAGGGGATAGTAATCTAACTGGCTCGCTTGCTCAGTCAAAATTTGAGTACTTAACTCAATCAATTGCTCCGTTGTAAAAAACTGCTGTAATACAGCCCCACCGGTGTTAGAAGCACCCCCCACCAGCCAGAGGTCGCCCAATCGATGGCTATAAATGCCATAGGGCTCGTTTTCAATAGG
>JBJTUO010000156.1:0-5101 GCA_046080785.1 Leptolyngbyaceae cyanobacterium
CTTCAACGGTAAGGTGGATTCCATTCTTTCGCGATCTAAGGCAGACAACTTCGGCACCCTCGACCAGCAGGTCCGCGATGCCTTTGCCTTGGTCAATAACAACGGAGCCGCGTTCCGTAATGCCCGCATTACGGAGGACTAAAGTGTACCCTTTAACTTCGATGTCCATGCCATGATCTGGAGCGAGGATGCTCCTAGTTTAGAGCGTAAACTGCATAGGTGTTTTGTTAAGCATGCATCTCGAGATGTTCAATGAGGTGACGAAGTTTATCTCGGAAATAACAAAAGCTTGGGGAGGAATTCTCATCTACATTCATATGGGGACAAATTATCTGGGCCCAAGCTGACTTTTCTTTGCCGATCTGTGCGCTAAGTCTGGATAACTTTGTACTACCACCAGGAAATATCGCATCCGCCAACTTTTCCCAAGTACCGCAAATACTATCATTAACGTATGTATTAAAAATCGAGGATTTCGCATTTGGATAAGCTTTCTTGACTGCTTCCAAATCGCCTAAGTACCAAGCTTCACCCTCTTCAATTGCAATACAAAAATATGTCGCTGGCTTTGGATTACATTTGTCTGCGCAGACAAGTAATTCTTTGCGAAAAGCACTAAGACATCGATCATCAAGATCACAAACAATAATTACAGAGTAATTAGGATTGGCGGAAAATGTTTTGCCATACCCTTGAATTAGACGTGGAAGCCGATCCAATAGAATTCGTTTTTTAGGGTCGGATTTAGACTGAAGATCTTTTGGAATACGGCCTGCACCTTTGTAATCATGAATTCTAAATGAGTGCTTATCAATATCAATAATCTTAGGGACAAGAATTTCAAGAGCAATTTTACCAGATATATCTTCAACTAAAATTTCAAAGTGCATTTCCTTACCTATGATCTAGATAGTCGCTATACCAAAGCCCTCCAAGAGGTAAACCTTCGGCAACAAGATTTTCAATGAGAGGGTCTTCACTGGTACGTCTAATTTTAGAAAAACCATCCTCGCCTTTCTCTAGAACCCAAACTTCTTCAGGTAGCAAAGCATCCACAAAATAAGGTTGATGAGTTGTAATAAAAACTTGAGAACCTCCTTTCCGACCTGTCGCATGCTCTCGAAATTCTCTTGCCAAGTTTTCTAGGAGCTTATGGTATAGCCCGTTCTCTGGCTCTTCAATACATAGAAAAGGTGGTGGTGAAGGATCTTCTAACAGGAGAAGATACGCAAAAACTTTAAGTGTTCCATCCGACATTTGCTGAGAGTAGAATGGATCCTTAAATCCTTTATCATTAAAACGTAGTAGAAGTCTATTATCGGGACTCTTCTCAGTGTTAATGCGTTCTACGCCTGGAATCTTCTGAGAAATTTTTTCTAAAATAGCCTGAAATTTTTTGGGATGTTCCCTCTCCATAAACTGAACTACATTTCCAAGGTTGTCTCCGTGAATGTTTAGATGCCTCTGTGGACCAGCAAGGGGCAAACTTCTTGCTGCATCTGGCGTAAAGTAGCTAAGATACCAACCTTCAATAAATCGACGAAAAGCTGAAATTCTGGGGTGCTGCTTCAGTGATCCCAAAGTCGCAATTCCAAGTTTCCGTTTATCATCAAGCTCAACAACTTCAGTTTCTTTACTTTCTTCTTCTGCCTCTCCAGCCTGAATTTTTTCAATTAGTTTAAATAAATCGAACTCTTTATCTTCCTCAATCTTTTTACCTTCTTCCTCACCTTTCCAAGCAATACCCCTGCCTTCATTAAGCATAAGAAACGAAAAAGGCCAACCTCTATCTTGTCCTCTTCTTCGTTGTCTAAGGCGCTCTTTTTTAACATATGGTCTTCCTAGTGAATCAAGACCAATTAATAACTCGTAAGTAATTGGTCTGGCATTACCATCTTCTTTGTAGTAGATTTCAAATTCAATGCAGTCTTCTTGTCCTTGTGACCGTATTCTCTCAAAACCACCACGCCCACGCGAATCACATGCTTCCTCTACTCCTCCCTTTAGACAATCTGCAAGGAATCCGAAAGCATCGAAAATCGTACTTTTACCAACTCCATTCTTACCAATAACAGCAGTCATTGGCGTTAAGGGTTTCGCCTCTCGCGTATTCCAGAGTTTACCTAAGGTGATATCGCGAAGGGCTCTATAATTTTTTATCCTAAAGCCTTCTATTTTGGCCACCTGGACACCTTGAGCTAATCAAGCTTTAATTTTATCAATAGCTATAGCTAACTGAATTTTAATTTAATAGATAAAATATGTTGCAGAGCTGCATAACTATTAATAGACAGAATTTTTCCGCTTAAGACACCAAAATGGGAAATAGGCGGAATCGTTCTGCCTAAGATCCCAAATTAACTACTTATGCCGATTATTCCTGCATAGTACGCCGACTCAGCTAAATAGCTGGAATCTTTCCGCCTATTTTTAGATTCCTTACGGAGATGAGCAAAAGTACTATTAGATGCACGGACAGATGCTTATGCTTTATCCAGCCACTTCCTAAAAAGTTGCTGGCCCCGGTGCGGGATGCCATTCGTCTCAAACACTACGCCTACCGTACAGAAGAAACCTACGCCCAATCGATCGGGCGATACATCCTGTTGCATGACAAGTGCCACCCCAGAGAGATGAACATTGCTGAGGTGGAAACGTTTCTGACCTAT
Source organism: Leptolyngbyaceae cyanobacterium (assembly GCA_046080785.1). Taxonomy (GTDB): domain Bacteria; phylum Cyanobacteriota; class Cyanobacteriia; order Leptolyngbyales; family Leptolyngbyaceae; genus JBJTUO01. Next base: position 2,670 of record JBJTUO010000156.1, read on the forward strand.
TTGGCTGCTGAAGGATAGGATGTCAAAACCACCAGGATCTAGACCTATCTGCTCAATCCAGGCGATCGAGGGGCGGAGCCCCCTTGATTTGGGGCGAGTCAGACCATAAAAAGGCAGCACAAGGGCGGCAGACCTCTGCCAGGAGGAGCAACCTAAAAACTTCCCCGATCGACTGTCTGGCGTTATCCCCCCTCACTAGCAGTTTTTGTCCGTCCGCTGCCACGCAGTGTTAACTAGATGGCAACTATTCAAACTTTACTCTAGTAACCAAGTAAACAAATCTCTAATCGTAAGCTGTAGCTCATTTGCAAATGATGGTACAGGAATAACTTCATCCGGTTCATCCAACACTTCAGGTTCTTGCTTTGGGCGATAGACAAACACGGTTTGTTCATCTGGATCAATTAACCAACCCATTTGGGTTCCATGCCGTAAACAGTGAAGGATATTCTTTGTTACTTTTGTTTGGCTTTGATCAGGAGACAGGATTTCAATTGTCCAATCTGGCGCAGTAGGAAACGTGTTGGCAACTTCTCCATTCTCATCACGAGGAATTCGATTCCAAAGAAACACTGCAATATCAGGAACAGTTGAATGACCACCAAAGGTACTGCGTAGTTCAGGAAATGCACGAGCGATTCGCTTGGACTTAACTACCCCATTGATGGCGGGTACGAGTTCCCCCTGGATCGCACTATGTTTTCCTTGAGGCATTGGTTTTTGAAGAATTTGACCATCAATGTATTCACTTGCAGGTTTCGTTTCTGGTAAGTTCAAAAACTCCACCAACGTCAGTATTTTAGATGGTGTTTGTACCATTTGGGTTTTCCCCCATCAGCCAGCTCAAAAACTAATCTCTAATTTACTCGGAAATGCATTTAGGTGAACTGCTCTGCCTCACCGGGTAGACTAAGCAAGCTAGCTATTATTTAGCCAGCTTTTTCACCTTCTACGCCGTATAACACTCCTAATCCGGGTGGTTATGCAGAGCCTAAGTTGTATATCACCTCCCATAGGGATGTTATAACGATATGATGCCGCATTCTTCATCCAAAATTGAGTTTAAAATTTCTGGGGTTAACCCTCGTGCTTGAGCATTCCGACTAATATCACTCATCACTTGCTCTAGAGGTCTTTTGTGTCGAGTTGCATCACCAAGTTTGAGGCTGAGTAATGCTTCTAACTTGCGACGCCGCTCTTCAGAGACTGCCTCAAAAATACGGGCAACCTCAGCATTAACGCGGATTGTGATCGTTTTAGTTTCCATAACAGTTATTTAGTCTATAAACAATTTTACTGTTGCAAATCCTGCCACTGATCTATAGTGAGCTAAATCAAGTGTTCTCTCCTGTTGTTAATTGCATCCTCATCCCACACATCAAATAATTATTCATACCTCTACCTTGGCTGCCAACTGTAGTGACGCTGGTATTCGGGAATCCTGAAAAGTTTGTCGCTTAAGATTACGATTAAAGGCTTGAATTCAGATTGAATCATACTACATATAAGCTAGTCAGTAACGTCTATTATATCGCCATCGTACAGAAGAAACCTACGCCCAATCGATCGGGCGATACATCCTGTTTCACAATAAGCGCCACTCCAAAGACATGGGCATTGCTGAGGTGGAAACGTTTCTGACCTATTTGGCTGCTGAAGGACAGGATGTCAAAACCACCAGGATCTAGACCTATCTGCTCAATCGATGCGATCGGGGGCGGAGCCCCCTTGATTTGGGGCGAGTCAGACCATAAAAAGGCAGTACAAGGGCAGCAGACCTTCGCCAGGGGGGCAACCTAAAAACTTCCCCGATCGACCGTCTGGCATTATCCCCCTTCAAAAAAAACTGGATACCTTCAATGTGGTCAACCTGGATTATTCACGAACCTCTCAATTATTGGCCTTCATCCCCGTGAAGCTTCCACCGCATTACACAAACGGCGGTCATAATGCTTCTGGCGGGTCAGGTAGTAGGGGTCCAATCTGGCGTAGAACTTCAAGTAACTTTACCTCAATCACAGGTTTAAGGCGCTCAAAATCAATGCCATCGTAATCGTGTACAATCACATCCCTTAAACCAGCCATCTCTTTCCAAGGAATTTCAGAATGAACCTCTCTAAACTCCATAGATATACGTTTCGTTGCTTCACCAATAATAATTAAACGACGGATCACAGCATCTTGAATCTGTATAGATTCCATCAATTCATCCCAGTTAATTACATACTCCATAACCAACTGAATTGAATCAGCAATATCTAATAAAGACTGATTATTCCTGGAGGTACAAAATCATACTTGAAGTTAAAATTTCACGACGCCGTAGCCAGTTACGACTCTTCTGAATTCCTGCTTTACTAATAAGGTCAACTCTTCTATGACAGAGGCTTTCTAACTCTTCCTGCATCTTCATAACATCAAATAAACTACAA
>JBJTUO010000157.1:0-20874 GCA_046080785.1 Leptolyngbyaceae cyanobacterium
CTATTTGGTTCCGCCGCCTGAACCTGCGGTTACTGTCTCTGCGCCTTTATCACAGGAGATTAAATCCAGGCCGATTGAGCTGATTGGGTCTCAACCAAATCCAGCGGTTACCTATTCTTTATCAGGGGCCGATCGCCCTCTTCTGTCACAGACTGAGCAACAGGTCATTCAGGCCCTCTCTCAAATTAACGCAGTCGAAGCTCTTATAGCGTTACAGGGCATGCCAACGATCGGAGATCGGCCACTGGCAGGTTCACAGGTTACAGGATCTGAAACGCCAACTCTGGAACCAACGCTAATTCTGCAACCGATCGACTCACCATCCCAGGCCACGCCAGCTTCACCCGCCCCTGCCCTCGTCAACCCTGTTCCACCTGCTAAGGTGCTGGAGCTAAAGGCCGATCGTCAGGAGTATGACCAGCAAAACCAGATTTTTACGGCAGAGGGTAATGTCTCACTGCGCTATCAAGGGGCTCTGCTGAAGGCTGATCAATTGCAGGTTAACCTCATCAATCGCATTGCCATTGCCAAAGGTAATGTGGTTCTCACCAGAGGAGAACAGGTTTTGTTGGGGGAGCAATTGCGCTTTAACTTTGTGCAGGGGAGTGGCACGATTTATCAGGCAAGGGGTGATGTCAATATTACCAGAGCTGGCTCTGATTTGAATCCTGGGTTAACGGGGGAATCTACGGATAATCCAGATCCAACCTTTGATCAGCCGCTCCGGAACGTAACCAGTTCAGGCGGTGTCTCCAACTCAGTTGGGCCAGGGTTTGGAGCGCCAGGAACCCCAGGCGGGCAATTGAAGCGTGGCGGTGAGATTAATCGTTTGCGATTTGCAGCTGATCGGGTAGACTTTACCCCCGAAGGTTGGCAGGCGCAGAATATTCGGATCACCAATGACCCCTTCTCACCACCAGAGCTGATTCTGAAGGCGGATACAGCGAGCTTCAAGCGATTGTCCCCCCTCCAGGATGAGCTCCGCACGACGAAGCCCCGGTTGGTCTTTGATCAGCGGGTCGCGGTGCCGCTACCGATTACCTCCAGGGTTATTGATCGGCAGCAACGGCAGGCAAATGGCCTCTTTCAAATTGGGTATGACGATCTAGACCGGGGTGGGTTATACATTACCCGCAGATTCAACCTGTTCTCTAGCCCCAGTTTTCAATTTTCAGTTGCACCAGAATTCTTTGTCCAGCGAGCTTTTTTTGCCAGTACTGATCAGGCCGGTACCGCTGAAATCGGGAGTGGGCAGCCGTTGAACCCCAACAATTACGGGGCAACTGCAAGATTGACTTATGAATTGGGGCCTCAAACCAGGTTAGTTGGCGCTGCCAAGCTGTATACCCTCGATGCCGATGAATTTTTGAACAAACTGCGAGCGAGTCTCCGACTGTTTCAGGGAATTCAACTATTTAAGGGAATCGAGCCCCATCGGTTGGCCCTGGAGTATAGCTACCGCGATCGCCTGTTTAACGGCTCACTCGGTTATCAAACAGTACAAACCAGTCTGGGTGCCGTTTTAACCTCCCCCATCATCCCGGTTGGATCAACAGGGATTGAGTGGATCTACCAGATTGGCTTTCAAAATATTCTGGCAGATACCGATCAGTTAAACTTACTCCCCCCTATTCGCAATAATAGTCGCGTTGATCTCAATCGATTTCAGGCAGCAACCATTTTGCGACGGAGTATCCCCCTTTGGCAAGGCAAAGCCCTACCCCCGACAGCCACAGAGGGGTTACGCTATTCTCGTGTGCCACTGGTTCCCAATTTAAGTTTAGGGTTGGGAGTGACAGGGGTGGCCAGCACTTACAGCAATGGAACCACCCAACAATATCTATTTGGCAACATCAGCCTGTCAGGGCAACTGGGCCATTTGGCTAAAAATTTTCTAGATTACACAGCCTTTAATGTTACCTATTCTCAGGGGATAGGGTCTGGTCAATCGCCCTTTCTGTTTGATCGGGTGGCTGATACCCAAACGATCGCCTTTGGCCTGACACAACAAATTTATGGGCCACTCTTAATTGGGTTTCAGACGGCATTTAATCTCCAAACCGGACAGGAAATCAGCACAGACTACATTCTGGAATATAGCCGCCGCACTTACGGTGTAACCCTGCGATACAACCCGGTTTTACAGGTAGGGTCACTCATTTTCCGGGTCAGTGACTTTAACTGGGTCGGTGGTACCAATCCCTTTAGTGATGTTACGCCAGTGATTCAGGGTATCACTCGCTAACTGGAGTTTAGACTAATTTCTGAAAAGCGCTACCCGTAGAGTTTAACCCTCGGAATTCATTGCTAAAAAGCGCGACCTGTGACATTAGTCTAAACAAAAGTCGCTAACCGATCGCTGAGCTAAGGCTTTAACGATCTTGCGGTAACGTGAGTTCGACGGACTAGAAAAATCTGCGGCTTTGACGGTACTGCCTTATTGACGCAAAGTTTTTGCCAACCTGGTCAGCTACAATCACTTTGTGGAGTTAATGCCCTGGTGCATGATGCCGCTGTGCTACTTCTTGCATACCCGTAACGGGGAAATAACGGGCATTTCCTTGATTGATTCAACCCCGATTGAAGTTTGTTTAACCGCTCGTGCGTCCTCTCACAAGGTGCTTGAGGGCTTAGTGGGGTGGGGCAAAAACTCAGTGGGATGGCACTTTGGCTTTAAGCTCCACCTCATTATCAACGATAAAGGGGAGTTGCTGGCTTTCAAACTGACCCCTGGTAACACCGACGATCTTGTTCCGGTTCCTGATCTGACTCAAGACTTAATTGGCAAGCTATTTGGCGACCGAGGCTATATTTTTTAAAAGCTATTTGAGGAGTTATATGAGGAGTTATATGAGGGTGGCCTGCAACTGATCACCCGCACTAAAAAGAACATGAAAAATCGCTTGGTCAATTTGATAGACAAGATTTTGCTGCGCAAGCGGGCCGTGATTGAATCCGTCAATGACCAACTGAAGAACCTTTGTCAGATTGTTCGCGTCAGCGTGCCGAAGGCATACATTCTCGGCATCGCAGCGTCTTCAACTTCTTGGTCAATTTACTGGCAGGACTGGTGGCATATACCTACCAAAAAAAGAAACCAGCATTGGATCTAGATCTGAAAGGCCTATCCGCTCTACCTCCTGCTATTTCTTAGATTCGTCGAACTGACGTCGATCGATAGATCCGGGGTTGGGCTGGATACACTATAATGACTCTCAGTTGAGTGAGGTACACTTTCAGGCTTGAAATCCTTGTTAGTTGGAAGTTGATAGCACTTCACCTATTTAAGAAACGCTATAGGCATTAGAAATAATCATAGATATCTGGAATCTCAAGCGGCTCAGATTTATTGGACATCCGAATATAAAACTCCAATTTCTTTTCTTTAGTTTTTTGTAGCCAAGCTTTTTTAGGAGATTTCCTCACATCAATTGCACAAACGTCTTTGCCGTCAATTGCTTCAAATCGAATCTTAATCTGCTGTGTAAAATTCTTGCCGATGTGATTACAAACCCAATCAATAATAGTTCGTTCTAATTTGTCAAGGTTGCCATTTGACAGTAGGGATAAATCCTGCTCTAGCCCAAAAATATTACCATTATCCTCAAGTCCAACGATTAGAGTGCCACCTTCACAGTTGAGAAAGGCCACAATTGTTTTGAGAACGTTAAATCTTAAGTCTTTGTTTTCGCAGTTTCGCTTAACATCCCATTGAAAGGTACTTTTATATTCCAACCGATCACTTTCTGGCAGCTTCAAAAGTTCAGAAATTGGACGCAGATCGCCAATTTTACGAATGGTAGTTAGGAAGCGGCGGAGTTGCCGTTCTTCAATCTGCTGTTTCAAGGCTTCTTCTGTGTCAGCTGCATCAATGACCACTTTATTGATCACAGCAATATATTGACCGAAATAGGTCTGTTCCAGGGTTTCTAGATTTTCAGTAATCCACTGCTGATTCTGGACGTTGCCCCAACGGTTGAAGTAAGCGATCGCGTCCTGAATTGATTCGTGTAAGACTTCCGCGAAAAAAGTACCTGGCGTTGCTTTCTTAGAAATATAATCCCATGCTCCCAGTTTGAAGGCAGTTCGACAATCATCAACCGTATCGTTTGCTGTTAGGATAATGACGACGGAAGAGAGATTTCTAGTTTTCACCTCGTTTACAACAGCAAAACCGCTGTCATCCTCCTCCATTCGCATATCGGCAACAATTACATCGAAGGGATCAGTCAATTTCTCCTTTGCTTCGCTTGCGCTCGTTGCTGTTTCAATCTGCTGATAGCCATAATCTCGCAACCACTCCAATAATTCATTGAGAAAACGAGGATTGTCTTCTACTACCAATAAGTGAACGTTTTCTATCTGCATTTTGCCGATTATGCCTCTACCTTGCTGTAGGGAATATAGGTTTCAAATCTAGCGCCGTTACTACCGGTTTCTCGAATATAGCCGTTCATCTTAGTCAAAGTTTTACGGATAATAAATAGCCCTAGACCGCTACCTTTATCTTCTTGAGAAGTCGTTTTTAGAGGTTGGAAAATCCAATCTTTCTTATCTGAAGGAACTCCAATACCATTATCAACAAATTCGATGAAGAGGTACTTTTGTTCACCCGGAATGGTTCGTCCCCAAATTACTGGCGGATTCATCACATCCTGGGAGGTGATACGGATGGTTAAGTTCTTCTGGTTTGAGTTGTGTTTGAGGGAATTTTCTACGAGTTCATTCAAAGCGCTCTTGATTTTTTCTTCGTCGCCATTGAATTCAGAATTACCGTTTTGGATATCTAGAACAATTTGAGCTTGCCCAATTTGAGGCTCAGATTCCCACTTTTCAAAAAGCTTCCGCACCTTGAAGCGACGATATTTAATGCGTATCCCTTCATTAATTGCTTTAAGATCATTGAGAGCAGCCTGAGTTAGTTCTAGCTGCGTCAATAATTTTTTAAACTGGGTATAGCGAGTATCATCAGCTTGCAGTTTTTGCATGGCACGTCGAGTTTTAGACTCAATAACAGCAAGCTGATTATTAACAAAGTCTGAGATGTCATGAGCCGTTTTAGAAATAACTGCCAGAATGCTGTCGTAGTCGTCGTGAGGGATGGTTTCAATTTCAGATTTCTGAGCAGCTCGTCGTCTGTCAACTTCCGAGAAAACATCCTCAATATCTTGAATAATGCCACTCAGCAAGGGATCTTCCCGCTCCGAACGACGCAAAATTCGATAAGCAATGCCTTTCAGGATGCTGATCTCGTTAGCGATCTTGTGGTACATCGCCCGGTTGAGCATTTCAGTGTCGCTCAACCCACTTTGGGTATCGGTTTTAACCATCTCAAAGTAGTCTTCCTCATTGAGGTTAAGCGTCAGCATCTCCAAGGCTTGTGCGTATCGGGGTGAATCTTCCGCAATTTGCTGAAGCATTTCAACCGCTGTTTCGCTGTAAGGGTTACTAGCAAGGATACTCCTGGCACTGTAAAGCAGAGTACGCTCTTTGTCATCCGAATGAGCGATCGCTGCCTCGAAATATTCGTTACCTTTTTCTAATTGCTTCATTCGGTAGTACAGCCTGCCCAAGCTAACACGGATTACATTCGCTTGATATGGAGTAAGCCACTCTATATTTATGCTCTCTAGCTGGGCTATGGCTTCCTGGTACTTACCGATTTCCTCTAATGCACGAGCATACTGGAATGAAATATAACTATCAGGGCGGATCTGTAGACAATCGCTAAAGACTGAGCAAGCTTCGTTGTAGTTATCTAGATTGGCTAAAAGAATTCCACACTGCCCTAAAATATAAGCATTATTGGGTTCAAGCAACATCAATCGTTGATAAACTTCAAGCCCTTGCAGATCTAAACCTGCTCCTGCCAAGGCTTTTCCATATCGAATTAAAGTCGTAATATTGTCAGGCTCAATACTTAACAAATGCTCGGAAAGTTCAATAGCTCTTTTATATCGATTAGTTTTTAGTAGTGTGTTTATGTATCTTGATAGAGTGATTATGTTGTTATTTTGAAGCTTCAGGGATTGCTCAAAAATCTCGATCGCTCTCTGGTAATCACCCAAATCTGAAAGGACTTTTCCATAACTACTTAACGTGATGACATCATCAGGTTTAAGATTTAAAGCATTTTCAAAAATCTTTAGTGCTTCATTATAATGTCCTGTTTTGAACAAGCTTATCGCATAGCTGGTTAGTGTAATAACATCATGAGTAGGTTGAATTTTTAATGCTTGCTCAAAGAACTGCAGAGCCATCTCATATTGTCTTGTCGAAGCTAACTCATCGGCATATCGACTAAGTATTATCGCATATCGGCTAAGCGTTATTGCATCATTCGGTTGAATTTGTAGTGAGCGTTCAAAGAACTGCAAAGCCCTTCCATGCTGTCCAGTTGAGGCTAAAGTACCAGCGTAGCGACTGAGCGTTATTGCATCATTTGGTTGAATTTGTAGTGAACGTTCAAAGAATTGAAGCGCTTTCTCATGCTGTCCAGTTGAGGCTAAAATATCAGCATATCGACTGAGCGTTATTGCATCATTTGGTTGAATTTGTAATGAACGTTCAAAGAACTGCAAAGCCCTTCCATGCTGTCCAGTTGAGGCTAAAGTACCAGCGTAGCAACTGAGCGTTATTGCATCATTTGGTTGAATTTGTAGTGAGCGTTCAAAGAATTGAAGCGCTTTCTCATGCTGTCCAGTTGAGGCTAAAATATCAGCATATCGACTGAGCGTTATTGCATCATTTGGTTGAATTTGTAATGAACGTTCAAAGAGATTACAGGCTTTTTCAATCTCACCTAATGAGATTAAACATTGAGCGTAAGAATTAAGAGTTATGATATTATCAGGTTCTATTTCTAATAACCTATCAAATATTTTACATGATTCATTTAATCTACCTGCTTGTTTCAAAGCAATACTATAACAGCCTAGAGCCTTCACATCTTTAGGTTGAATTGTCAAAGCTTTTCCCAGTATTTCAAGTGCTTTATTATGCTGATTTTTTTTGCTAAGAGTCGCGCCGTAGTTTCTTAGCAAATCGACGTTGCTAGGGGCAATTTCAAGTGCTTTCTTGAAGATTTCAAAGGCTTCTTTATCTCGGTTCATTTGTGCTAGCACTTTACCATATTGCCTCAGCACTTCTATGCTTTCAGGAGCTATAGCCAAAGCTTGCTGAAAGATCGCGATCGCCTCCTCATACCTCCTTGTCTGCATCAGTTCTTCTGCCTGGTTCATCAAGGTTTTGAGGCGATCGCTACTCATCGGGGCTTATCTCCGGTAGTAGTGGGTGTAGTTCAATGATAATGCGAGTCAGCAGGGAGATGATGCCCGATTGGGGTTAGGCGGTCTGCTCTCTTGCCCCTCACACCCCTTTGTTCGCCGCCCAGTGGGGGGAGTATTGCCCTGGCAATCGTTGTTAATGCATATTTTTTTGGATTCCAGTTCTCCTTGTTTCATGGCTGGTTCCCAACTGGAGCTTAATAACGCGGCCCCTGGAAGCTCCGGCTTCTCAGGGAGGTTACAAAGTCTGCGGCATACTAGAAAAGGGGGATAGCGGACTGAGTAGTTACCTCGTCGAACTGACATTGCAGTGGCAGCCATTTTGGCTAACGGTATAAATTCTCTGTCAACCCAGCTAGATTCGTCTAAACTGAGTCAAATGGCGATTTTGCTGTCATGTCGGATCTGACTCCCCCCCCAACTACTCCAACAGATAAACAAATCACCAATGAAGCCGCCAGCTTGTTGGGATACTATCACTTTGAGCTCGATCGCTACACGATTCACCAACTGGTTGATCACTGGGGGCAGCAATTTCCAGCTCACTGGGTGCGTCTGGCTATTATTGAAGCCCTGTATCAAGGGCGGTACAAGTCAATTTCTGTAGAACAAATTCTTAATCTTTGGCACCGGCGGGGGCAGCCCCGTCATCACTTTAATCATGAATTTGAGCGGATTGTCTGCAATAAGTTACCGCAAATCCCCAATCTTCATCGGCCTGGGCTCAATCCGGATTCAGCCGACGGTCATTCCAGCCAGGAGCACTCTAGCCAGCCATTATCTGAGCCCATCAGCTTGCGTTCCCCAACCTGGCATCCTGGTTTATCACCACCGTCCCCAGAGTTGGTTTCTCTAAGGGCAGCCCTGAACACAGAAGTTCAGCCAGAAGAGCCGACAGTCCAGGAGCGGGCTACACTCCCGGCTAAATCAGAAAATATCAGCTCCGGAGCCTTGCCCATTAGCTTTAAGATCCACACCCATAAAACTGACCATACCCAGCTATCCCCTCCTACTGCTTCTACAGTGGGAACGGCACGGGCTCAATCTGGAGAATCGCCGCCCATTTTACCCAGATTTGGGCCGCCATTGCTGCAAAACTCAGGAGATGAAATCATTCAAGATTTTGTTCCAGAATCAGCGTCTTCCGAGTTTTACAGTCGGTTAAAAGCAGTGGCCCATTCCCCAGATCAGTCTGCAGAATCCTATTCACCTGGTTTGTTGCCTCTCCCTCAAACTGAAACAGACCCGCAGACAGGATTCTCTGAATCTCAAGCGTTGGTTCCTGAAAGGTCTACACCAGTCACCGAAAATCCGATCGCATCCCCTAGTCGCTCTAATGCTTAACTAGCGGTGTCAGAGACAGTGGCTGGGCTGGCCGGTTCTGCTGGGGCAGTCACCCCAAGGCGAATCTCTGAACAGAAGGAAGCCATACTAAACCCGCCAAACCGTTTGAGAATACTGGTGCGCAATCGCAAATTGGGGCTGGCAAACCAGAGTCGCTCTTCTGAATACATGGTTTCGTACTCGGTAATCAGAGTCAGGGCATCATCAGAGCCCATGACATAGCGTCCTGCGACGGGTGCCTTTTCGGCATAGCCCACCTCTCGCAACAGTTTTCCTGTGGCGGGGTGATCAGCATCAGCAATGGCAACCAGCACTGTGGAACCCTCATGTTTTTCTTCATCCCATTCCATGTTGCCATCCCAGGTGACACGAGCTCCGCATAGAGCCAGAGCTGGATCTGTCTCATATTGCTGGCAAAGTTGAATCACAGCAGCATCGGCTTTTGACAGCAGCTCAATCACAATCTGAGATTTACCGGCCTCAGACTGTCTGAAGGCGAGGTGGTGGCTGGTTCGTTGAGAAAACCACTTGCCGCTACTGAGTTGAAAAAACTCCATAATATCCATGATGGTGTTAAACGCCTTTGCTGAATCATCTCTTTATTTATTGTAGGGGCAAGGGATGGCTAAGCAAAATGTCCGGTGTTGCTGAAGATCAGGATAAATTGCAAGGAGACTTCACGCATACAGCTTTATCCTTAAAATCAATAATGGCATCTGTCTCATCGCGATTGGTCTGCCCTATCTGACCAGACGACCCACCTGATCTGGGATAAATTGTGTCTCGACCCGCCCACCCGTCACCACGATCGTTTTGTTTTGCAGGGTGCCGGAGGCTTTAGGCCCCTTCAGCGTAAACACCGGGTTGGTTTGTTCATAGGTGACATTGCCATCCGCTTCAAATGTCTGACTGGTCATATTCCAGACCAGGCGATCGGAGGCTACCTGAGACTGGTTGCGTTCTCCTGTTCCCCGTACATTTCCGGTGAGGTTAACCATTTTAGTGTTCATATTCATTTGCCCCCGATCGCCGGTCAGGGTCACTCCCTGTTGCTGATTTACAATGGTGACGGGCTGGGGAGACACCAGAGTTTTGGTATTGAAATTCCACATCAGGTTACTGGTACTGACCTGGGCTGGCGGGTCGGCTAGGTTGAGTTGAATGTTTTGCGTCAGGGTTGCTGTCTTGGCTTTGAGGTCAACGGTACCCTGATTTGCGGTTGCCCGGTCAGTAACAGTCTGACTTGTCAGATGATCAATTTGCAACGGACGATCGCTCGTCACGGTTTGCGGCTTCAATAACCAGATCAGGTGATCTGATCGCAAATTGAGGCGGGGGCTGGTTGCTTTTGCAGTCACCTGCCCTTCTAGCTCAACCCTGCGGGCCTTGGTGAGAAACTTGCCACTGCGGGCCGTCACTGTTAAGCGGGGGTTTGTAGCAGTGATAGTATTTCTGACCAGTAAGAGATTTGCTTTAGGTTGCCACTCCATCTCATTGCCACGCAAAAGGGTACCGTCCCTTAAATCCTGAGCGACAATGTTGCCCTTCAGCATCAATTTTGCCCCATCTTTCTGCACCTCTCCTGCTTGAGCACTGACATTCAAAATCACTTTGCCATCTTGATAAAGCTGGCCAGAAGGCGCTGTAATGCGGGCTAGCTTTTGATCTTTGCTATAACGAGCCTGTTTAGCCTTAACGCGCCACCAAAGTTGACCCGTCTTATCAAACTCTTCCAGGGTCACGGCATTAAAGGTGAGGCTATTATCAAACTCTTCGTTTTTGATGTCTTTAATCAGTTTGGCCGAGGGAGATTGCTGACGATTGCAGCCTGTTAGCAATAGCCCAATCAGGCAAGATAGGACAATCAATGCCGCATGGAAACGGCGGGGATTAGTCAGTGGAGTGGCAGTCATACCGCAGTCAAGATAGCAGCAAGTGAAAGCTTACTATCTGACTGTAGCCTGTTTTGCCTCTGCTCAGGGGCATTGCCAGCCAGATCAGAGATTGTCTGTGCCCACCCCTAGCTGGGTTCTGGCTCATCCCCCAACCCAATCCCTGTCAGGGGGCGATAGGTATAACTGCGTGAGGTTTTCATGATGTCTTCTTTGATACTATCCAAATCGATATAGCGATCGGCCACATTGATTAAACTATCACTGGTCATTGATCTCAAACTCACGACCTCAATGCGCACCCCACGATAGCTGACTGCATTCACCGCGTAGGCCAAGTCTCCATCCCCACTGACTAGTACCGCAGTATCATAGGCTCCCACCAGGGACATCAAATCGACTGCGATTTCCACATCCAGGTTGGCTTTTTTAGAACCATCGGGTAACTGCACCAGGTCTTTAGAGATCACCCGATAGCCATTGCGTCGCATCCACAACAAAAACCCCTGTTGCTTCTCATTACTGCGATCGACCCCTGTATAGAAAAATGCCCGTAGCAGGCGGGATCCCGACGTTAGACGACAGAGTAACTTGGTGTAGTCAATTTCAATTCCCAGTTGCAGGGCAGCATAAAATAAGTTGGAGCCGTCAATAAAAATTGCAACACGTCCTCGATTTTCAAGGACATGCTCCTGACTGAAAGCTGTTTCATGATCAAAATTATGGCTGGCTAACACAGTTTTATTTCCTCGGTTTTATTATGAAGTTGAGTTAAAGTAGATCAATACTCTACATTATGTCTCAGGCTTTTAATTAGGGTGCATCTACTAACAATTCGAGACGTTGAAAGACCGGTTGTGGTGCTGGTAAGGGTTGCCCTTTGGGCAAGATGCCCCACTGGCTGTGTATTTCAAAGGGGGTAGGGCACTCAGCGGTGATAGATTGGTCGAAGTCAACATCAAGCCCCAACTGCTGGTAGATAGCGGTGCTGAGGCAGGGGGTAATGGGGGCTAATAAATAGGCTGCCAGCCGGACAGATTCTAAAACCGTGTAAAGAATGGCTGCGACCTGATCGGGTCGACCTTGCTTGTAAAGAGTCCAGGGTGCCTGATCATCGATAAATCGGTTACCTGCCCTCGCCAACTCCAGAATCGCTTCACAGGCTGCGCTGAAGGCTAGTTGATCGTAGGACTCTGCCACCTGTGCCCCTAGATCCTGCCCCATTGCTTGTAAAGGGTTGGACTCTAGCGGCATCAGATTATCAGGAATTGATGTGCCAAAGTACTTGTGTACCATTTTTAGGCTGCGATTCAGCAAATTACCCAGGTCATTAGCCAGATCTGCATTGACCTTATTCACAAAACGGGTTTCGTTATAGTCGCCATCCCGCCCAAACTCAATCTCTTTTAAGAAATAGTAGCGAAACGCATCGGAGCCAAACCGCTCTACCAGGGCAACGGGGTCTAAAACATTGCCCAGGGTTTTCCCCATCTTGTGGCCGTCTTTGGTCAAATAACCATGCACAAACAAGCGATCGGGCAGAGGAACCCCGGCTGACATTAACATTGCAGGCCAGTAAACCGCATGAAACCGTAGAATATCTTTGCCCAGCAGGTGCAGGCTCATGGGCCACCATTTGGCCAGAGCATTTTCCAAGGTCGGCTCCTGATCGGGTTCTAACAAAGCGGTGACATACCCCAGCAGCGCATCAAACCAGACGTATAAGGTGTGATTGGGGTCAGTGGGCACAGGAATCCCCCAATCTAAATTGACGCGGGAAATGGAGAAGTCTTGTAAGCCTTGCTTGACAAAGCTGAGAACTTCATTGCGGCGGATCTCTGGTTGAATAAAATCAGGTTGGTCGACGTAGAGCGCCTCTAACTTCTCTTGATACTGGGAGAGCCGGAAGAAATAATTTTGTTCATCCCGCCATTCTGCTTCTTTGTTTGAGTGAATGGCGCAGCGATGCCCCTCCAGCAGGTCTCGTTCTTCCTTAAACTCTTCGCAAGAAACGCAGTACCAGCCTTTCTGCTGACCCAGATAGATATCACCGCTCTGCCACACTCGCTGAAAAAATTGATCGACGATCGCCGTGTGGCGGGGATCGGTGGTACGAATAAAACGATCGTACTGAATTCCGAGTGCCTTCCAGAGAGATTGGAAACTGGCAACGATCTCATCGCATAGAGCCTGAGGGGGTTTACCAAGACTTTCGGCTGAGCGTTGAATTTTTTGGCCATGCTCGTCAGTGCCGGTTATCAAGCAAACAGCGTGCCCGCGCAGCCGATGATAGCGCGCCACCACATCAGCGGCGATCGTCGTATAGGCACTACCAACATGGGGCAGCGCATTGACGTAGTATAGGGGAGTGGTCAGAGAATACCGACGTGGTAACACAGCAAACTTCTTATTTTTTATTTTTAACCAAAGATGCCCCTGTGACTACTTAACCGGGTCTCACCCTAAAGTTAAGCGGGGAGACTCAAGTTTAATGGATAGGCATCCTGAAATTCACTTATTTAGTTAAATTTAAAGTACTTAAATATCTGTTTGATATCGAATTAACTATTATTTACATCCCCTGGCGCGGCCCACCCGTAACGACTGAAGCTTCCCGCGGGATAAGCTAAACTCAAAACTGTCGTACCAACAACCCGGAAGTCGGTGATTTGCTCTATGACGGTTTCTTCTGTAACGACCCCCGCCCCCTTATCCCTGGTGCAACTAGCTCAGCGCACCCGCAGCGGCACCTTAAAGTTAGGCACCTTATCAACGACATTGCGGAACCAGGCCCTGGAAGCCATTGCCCAGGTTTTGGAGGCTTCCAGTGATCAGATTCTAGCGGCCAATGCCGCCGATTGTCAGGCTGCTCAGGCAGATGGCATTGGCTCAGCCCTTTATGCTCGCCTTAAGCTGGATGCCACAAAGTTGCAAGGTGTGATTGCAGGGGTGCGCGATGTGGCCAAGTTACCCGATCCGATCGGGCAGATTCAGGTGCGTCGAGAGTTGGATACAGGCCTGGTCTTGCAGCGCATTACCTGCCCCTTAGGGGTGTTGGGGGTGATCTTTGAAGCTCGCCCAGATGCGGTGGTACAAATTTCGAGTTTGGCGATTAAGTCGGGCAATGGGGTGATCTTAAAGGGCGGTAAAGAAGCGATTCACTCCTGTGAGGCTCTGGTGCAAGCCATTCGTCAGGGCCTAGAGAGGGTTGGCATTGAGCCTTCTGTGGTGCAGTTACTCACCACGCGAGAAGAAACGCTGGCCCTGCTGCAACTGCATCAGTATGTGGATTTGATTATTCCCAGAGGCTCCAATGCCTTTGTCCGGTTTGTCCAGGACAACACTCGCATTCCGGTGTTAGGTCATGCAGATGGGATTTGTCATCTTTATGTTGATCAAGCAGCCGACCTGGAGCAGGCAATTGCCCTTACAGTTGATGCAAAAACTCAGTATCCTGCTGCCTGTAATGCGATCGAAACGTTGCTGGTCCATACCGCGATCGCGGCATCATTCCTGCCCAAAGTGGCCATTGCCTTAGCGCAAAAGGGCGTTGAGCTACGGGGGGATGGCCCAACCCGTGAGTTTGTAGCCATGCAAGTGGCCAGCGAGGAGGATTGGGCGACGGAATACAGCGACCTAATTCTGGCCATTAGAATGGTGGATGACCTGGAACAGGCGATCGCCCACATTAACACCTACGGCTCGCGCCATACGGATGCGATCGTCACCGAGGATCTGGAGGCTGCCCGTCAATTTATGGCTGAAGTTGATGCCGCGGGAGTCTATCACAACTGCTCTACCCGTTTTGCCGATGGGTTTCGCTATGGGTTGGGCGCTGAAGTGGGAATCAGCACCCAAAAAATGCCGCCCCGAGGCCCGGTTGGGTTGGAGGGGTTGGTCACCTACAAGTATCATCTGGTCGGGGATGGGCACCTGGCGGCGACCTATGCGGGGGCAGAGGCCAAACCATTTATCCATCGAGATTTAGGAGTTACGGATGCCTGATAGTTTTGCGATGACGATTCAAGTAACGGCTCAAGCTGACGCAGCCCAGTTAGAGGAAATGGGGGTCTTTGACTGGCCCATTTGGACAAAAGAAATTTCGGAGTTTCCCTGGTATTATGACGAAGCAGAAACCTGCTATTTATTGGCCGGAAAGGTTATCGTTACCCCAGAAAATGGAGTAGCCGTTGAGTTTCAACAGGGGGATTTGGTAACATTTCCCGCGGGCATGGCCTGTAGCTGGAAGATTCTGCAAGCTGTCAGAAAGCATTATCGTTTTGGTTAACCACTGGCGGTTGTATCCCGCATCTTTTTGATAAAGGCCTCTTCCTGCTCCTTTGCAGCCAACCTGCCGTCATCTACCAGAATGATGCGATCGGCGACATCCAGGATCTTATTGTCATGGGTCACCATGATGATAGTAGTGTTTTGGGTCGTTGCCAGTTCTTTCATCAGGTTGACGACCGTCCGGCCAGATTCCTTATCCAAGGCCGCCGTTGGCTCATCTCCCAACAAAATTTTAGGACGGCTCACCAAGGCGCGGGCGATCGCCACCCGTTGTTGTTGCCCCCCCGATAAATTGGCCGGGTAATAGTTAACCCGATCGCCCATTCCCAGCTTTTCTAACATTTCGACTGCCAGCCCATCCATATCCTGGTCATAGTACTCATCATGGAGTTCTAGGGAGAGGCGCACATTTTTTTTAGCAGAAAGGAACATCATCAGGTTGTGAGCCTGGAAGATAAAGCCCACATTCAGGCGCAGTTTGGCCAGTTGCTCTTTGCTGGCACCCCGGAGCTCCTGACCTAAAATGATCAGGCTGCCTTCCTGGCAAGAACGCAACCCCCCTAACATGGTGAGCAGGGTTGTTTTTCCTGATCCAGATGGCCCTGTACAGATCACCAGCTCTCCTGGATAAATCTCTAAACTGATATCTTTCAGGGCGTGCTTGCGGTTTTCTCCGGAGCCAAAATAGTGATTCAGGTTATTTAAGGAAATAATGGGTTGAGACTGCTCCCCGGTCATTGCTCCCCTCCAGTTTTAGAAGACATCTGCAGGATCAAGTTGAATCAGCTTCTTAGTCGCCAATGTGCCTGAGCCGACACACATGATAAAGGTCAAGATCAGCACCTGAATGGCTCGTTCCATCGTCATATAGATGGTCAACTTAGTTACGGTTGCCAGCAAATAGTAGAGCCCAAGGGAAATGGCCAGCCCAGGAATGAAGCCAATCAATGCAAAAATCGCAGACTGTTGAATCACGACAGAGATAACAAAGCGATCGGTGTAACCCATTGCTTTGAGGGTGGCGTATTGTGGCAAAGAACTGATCACGTCGCCATACAGAATTTGGTAAACAATGATGCTGCCGACAATGAAACCGACCAGGGTTCCTAGTGAAAAAATGAATCCGACCGATGAAGTTTTCTTCCAATAGGTCAATTCTAGTTGGGAAAGTTCTTGCTTGGTAACGACCATAACATCCTCTGTCAGCAATGACTGCATAGTGGCTTTGACCTGCTGAGCCGAAACACCGGGTTTGAGTTGAATTAAACCAACCTGAATTTTGTTTGGATCCATATTGGGAAACAGGTACAGCAGCGTGTTGTCGCTGGTAATCAAATTGGCGTCAGCAGCAAAGGTGGCCCCCATTTCAAAGGTGCCAACCACTTTGATCTGCTTACCATTAATTTCAGTAAAGAAGAGACCGGTGCGGGCCAGGGTACCAGCAACATCGCCATATTGCGGTTTAGAGTGCCGGTCATATAGGGCTGTGCGGAGGGGTTGCAGCCGACTGTAGTTCTGCGCTAACGCCGGAAAGTCTAAGGAAGGGTAGGCCAGATTGACGCCAAAAGTATAGATGTCATAGGACTTGCGAGTTTCGGGGTTAACCCAGGTGCCGCGGGCAATGCGCAGCGGGGAAACGTACTGCACGCCTTCTACACCAAGCACCTGATACAGCCGACTGCGCTGAAAATCCTGTAGTGCCCCCAAGTTGCTGTACTTGGCACTGACCATGATCAGATCGGCCTGCATGCGATCGATGGGCTTGCGCTGGCTGTTGTAAAGACTATCCAAAAGCCCCAATTGAAAAAACATTAAAAGATTAGAAAAGCTGACACCGGCCAGGGCAATCAGCATCTTGACCGGGTTATGGGTGATCTGCAACCAGGCGATCGGGGTTCGTTTCAAGAGTTGTTTTAGCGTCTTATTCATGATTCTGCCTTGGGATCAAACACCACATTGACCTGCAGGTTAGAGACATATTTAATCTTCTTTTCCTCGATGTCTTTTGGAGAGAGTCGTATTTTAACTTCAAAAACCCGTTGATCCAGGTTTTCACCAGGTTGGTCACTAAAAATGGTTTGTTGTTCAACCTGGGGGTTGACCTGATAGACTACACCCTGGATACTGCCCTGAAAGCCATCGGCGGTAATCGTTGCTTTTTGCCCCTTAAAGATCTTTGGCATGTCTGTCTGATAGACTTCGGCAGTGACAATCATCTTGCGGGTATCCGCCATTTGTAGAATGCCATCGTCGCTGACCTTATCGCCTGGTCGGGCAATAATTTTAAGGATTTGACCCTCCTGGGGGGCAAGCACCGTCGCATAATCAAATTCTTGCTGTGCCCGATTTCGTGCGGCAATGGCTTTGCTTAGCGCAGCTTCCGCATTTCTGACATCCACCGTTCTCACTTCTGAAATCTTGGCCAGGGTTTGTTGCTCGCTCTCAATTTCAGACTGCAACGTCAGCAATTTGCCAGAACGATTTTCAATCGCTTCCTGCAGTTCAGCTTCAGTGGTCTCTGCCCGGGTGCGATAGCGATCGCGGTCTAGCTCTGAAGCGGCCCCACTGCGAAACAGTTCGTCATATCGCTTGGCTTCCAACTTCGCTTCATCTCGCCTGGCTTTATAGCGGGCGACCGTCTGATCTTGGGTCAACTTTTCTGCCGCCAGGTGGTGCTGCAGACTTTGAATTTTATATTCTTGCGCCTTGATCTCCCCCTGCTTGGCACCCGCTTTAACCTGATCTAGGCTGCTTTGGGCAACTGCGACGTCCTGTTTGGCTTCCTCTAAGGCAGCCTTTAAGGTTCCGTAACTATTGAGAATGGCCAGGGCTTGACCCTGCTTGACCCATTGATTTTCGTCGACCAGGATTTTTTCAACCCGATCGCCACTCAGAGAACTGGAAACCGAAACTTTGCGAATCTTGGTCTCTGGCTCGACCCGACCTAAGGCGGAGACCTTACGAGGAAGCGGCGGGGCCGGAGTTTCGGTCTTGGGTTGGCATCCCCCCAGTAAACCAGCCAGACCGGGGAGGGTAAGGCTGATCACCAGCAGCCCCCTAAAGCAGGATTGATTAACCCTGAATCGATTAGACATTAAGTGATTAGACATGGTAATTAAATACACCCCTGTAGTCCCCTCTGGTTCTAGCACAGCGGCGCGGCACCACAAATTGTTGAGCTTCAGTCTCACCCTTTTACCCTCATTCCTTGGTTCCCTTGCCTTGCTCAAAACGGGTATCCGCTTCAAGCAGGTTAAAGCGGGACAAATTATCCCCCAGGAAAGGGGGATAAGAGGATACAAAAAGCAACTCCATTTCTTAGTATTAAAGAGGGAGGGGCTGCCTTGCTGCATAGCGTCAAACCATCGAGAAAAAGCCAACAGCCATTATGCAATTTGCCAATCGTTTAGACCCACTACGTTCCAATGTCTTTGCCGATATGGATCACGCTAAGGCCAGGGCCAGGTTGGCTGGCCGATCGCTGATCGATTTGTCCCTCGGTTCCTCCGATCAGGCGGCAGAGCCCCATGTGATTGCAGCGATCGCCGATTCTCTTCAAGACCCGAGCACCCACGGCTATCTCCTATTCCACGGTACCCTCGACTTTCGGGAAGCGGCCGCCACCTGGTACACCCATCGGTTTGGGATTGCGGTGGATCCCGTCACCGAGGTCTTGCCCCTGATTGGCTCGCAGGAAGGGACGGCCCACCTGCCCCTGGCAATCCTCAACCCTGGCGACTTTGGATTACTGACCGATCCAGGCTATCCCTCCCATCTGGGGGGGGTTTGTCTGGCCAGTGGTCAGATGTACCCCATGCCACTCTTGGCTGAGAATCATTTTTTGCCCGTATTTCAAGATATTCCTACCGCTGTTTTAGATCAGGCCCGCCTGATGGTCTTAAGCTACCCCCACAACCCCACGACAGCGATCGCCCCTTTGTCTTTCTTCCAGGAAGCAGTAGCGTTTTGTCAGCAGCACGATTTAGTGCTGGTGCATGATTTTCCCTATGCCGATCTGGTGTTTGACGCTGGGCCAGTCCCTTCGGTACTGCAGGCTGACCCCGATAAGTCGGTTTCAATTGAGTTTTTTACCCTGTCCAAGTCCTACAACATGGGTGGGTTTCGGGTGGGCTATGCGGTGGGGAATGCCGACCTGATTCGCGCCCTCCGCCAGGTCAAAGCCTGTGTTGACTTCAACCAATATCGCGGCATTTTGAATGGGGCGATCGCCGCCCTGACTGGGCCTCAGGATGGGGTAAAACGCACAGTTGAAGTTTTTCGTCAGCGGCGCGATGCCTTTGTTGCGGCCCTGCATCGCATTGGCTGGCCAGTGCCTTCCCCAGTTGCCACCATGTATGTCTGGGCCAGGTTGCCAGAACCCTGGCGTCATCACTCGGTTGACTTTTGTACTCAACTCGTAGAAGCAACTGGGGTTGCGGTCTCTCCTGGCGCTGGATTTGGTAAATCAGGAGAGGGCTATGTCCGCTTTGCTCTGGTGCATGAGCCTGGGGTTTTG
The DNA here is from genome assembly GCA_046080785.1 of Leptolyngbyaceae cyanobacterium. Classification (GTDB taxonomy): domain Bacteria; phylum Cyanobacteriota; class Cyanobacteriia; order Leptolyngbyales; family Leptolyngbyaceae; genus JBJTUO01. The sequence continues at coordinate 19,329 of JBJTUO010000157.1, forward strand.
GAAGCCGCAGTCGATCGGATTGCGGAATTCTTGTTTTAGAGGGTGATCATCGAGGCCAAAAAAAACTCCGGCAGTCGTCCCAGATGGTTGCTTGAGCGTGGGGTGCCGCGTCACAAATGGGAAGGCAAGGGCTGCCTCAGCTATGTCTCGCAGAAGGAGAATCAGGATAGGGTGTTGCAGGGGGGAAGAGCGAGTTGAGTCAGAGGCTCTCCCATCGTTTGCGTTGACGCTCGATTAGGTGTTTGTCAGGGAAGGTTGAGGTCAATGGTGGGCTTTTGACATGATTGGTTGATAGTGACCAATAAATTCAGCAATTGCAGAGGTTGGTAACGAAGCTGCAACCTAACTTCAGGAATATTCGTGTTTTCGGCACTAAAAGTAAATTTAGATGGTTTTCTTCCTTCTCAGATCTGGGGATCGATCTAAAGTGAATATGCATCGCCACGACCAGAGTTACAGACCTGATCCTCCGCACTACTACGGGCGCACTACTACGAGCACGGAGGTCGGTTAATTACTAGCGGAGGGCAGGAGGATGCCTGCAAGCTCGAAAGAAGCTGGCAACGGTCAGGCTTCAGATTCAGATAAAAGCTATTATTCCCCGCCACCAGCGGTGACGCTACCCAAGGGGGGTGGAGCCATTAAGGGGATGGGTGAGAAGTTTGCCGCCAACCCGGTGACGGGTACAGGTTCGATGACCGTCCCGATCGCCACCAGTCCTGGTCGTTCTGGGTTTGGGCCACAATTGTCGCTGTCCTACGACTCTGGGGCGGGCAATGGTTCGTTTGGGTTTGGCTGGAGTCTTTCATTACCTGCGATTACCCGCAAGACGGATAAGGGCATTCCCAGATACCAGGATGATGAGAATTCAGATGTCTTTATTTTGTCTGGGGCAGAAGACCTGGTACCGACAGGAGAGATCGTTCCTTTCCAGGTAGTCAACGGAATCACCTATTCTATCCAGCGGTATCGTCCGCGAGTTGAGGGACTGTTTGCCCGCATTGAATGCTGGAAGGCGGATTCAGGAGAAACGCACTGGCGATCGATGACCCGCGACAATATCACGACGATTTACGGAAAGGATAATAGCTCTAGAATTTTTGATCCAAAGGATTTACATCCAGAGCATCCAACCCGAGTTTTTAGCTGGCTGATTTGTGAGAGCTATGACGATCGCGAAACCATCAATGACTACTACGAGCGCAATCCGGATGATCCGCGGGTGGCGCATCAAATGACACTGGAGGTGGATGAGTTTGGTAATGTACTGAAGTCAGTGGCGATCGCCTATCCCCGCCGTCATCCCCTACATCCTGAGCAGGCTAAACCGCTAATTACCTACACTGAAAATCAGGTCGCAAACAAACCTGACAAAGCAGCCTGGTATCGAATTGGGGTTCACTTAAAGTCATGCGAGAGCGGCTACGACGTGCTCCAGGCATAGCGGGTAGTTGCGGCTGTTGCTGCCAATAGTGCTCAAATTGTTGGCAGAAGTCATCCACGTCACAGAAGATCTGGGTGATATCGAGGTGGGATACGATAGTGT
>JBJTUO010000158.1:0-5362 GCA_046080785.1 Leptolyngbyaceae cyanobacterium
GCCACCCTTAACCACTGCAACCCTCTGGGCGATTCTCAATGACACGCTGGATGATGCTACAACCAATCAACTGGTCTGGTATTATCTGGGATACCGCTATGATGCCGTCACTCACCAGTGGCAAGCAGAGCAGGTTGCGGCGGAGTGGCAACAAGATTACCCCACTCCTCCTGATTTTATTGAGAGTCGCCCCGCCACCGTCCGGTTAACCCGCTCTATCCCGGCAAAAAACAAGCAACTCCTTAAAGAACAACTAGGTTTTCAAGGCTACAAAGTTGGCGAGCTTGTGCCGCGCAAGACCCGCCGGGCAACCATGGCAAACTGGCTGTTAAATTACATGCACCAGAATGGAATGGGATAGGTAAGCTGTCTTACATTCAAATTTCCAGGCTGATCCGGTTGCTGCAAGGGGTCTAGAGGTCAAAATATGCAGTTTAGCAGTAAAACAGCTTAAGTACCTAGACATGAAAAATTACCTGGCATAACCCCCGGCTGTCGCCGTCCCCCTTGGTACTAGCGCAGCGGCGCGTAAGCGCGGGGACTACAGGGGGTGTATTTAATCGCGTAACTACTTACAGAGGGTAGAGTTGACACCGTCAGGCTGGTTCCCTCCTGGGCCACAATCCCGCCAGGAAAGGCTTGCTTCAGTTTCTCCCCTACCTGATCTAAGAACCAGTCGGTATGAAGGGGGTCGTGGTGAAACAGCACCAGCCTTTTGACATTAGCCGCCCGTGCAACCTTAACAGCCTCCTGCCAGGTAGAATGCCCCCATCCCATTTTGCTACACTGTTCTGAATAATACTCTTCATTTGTATAGGTGGCATCGTAAATCAGCATATCTGCATTCCGGGCCAGATAGAGAACGTTGTCATCCAACCGATCGGGAAAGTGCTCCGTATCTGTAACGTAGGCAACAGCGTGGCCTTTGCAGTTGACTCGATACCCGATCGCCTGCCCTGGGTGGTTCAACAAAGCATTCTCTACCCAGACATCAGGACTGATTTGAATCGGTTGCCCAATTTGAACATCATGAAATCGTAAGTCTGCGGCCATGACTCCTATGGGAACGGGAAAGTTGGGATGGTGCATTTGCGCCTGGAGGCGTTGCTCTATCGTCGTGAGATTGGGAGCGACTGCTCCATAGATATGGAACTGGTTATCTGCAACAAAGGCGGGCGCAAAGAATGGAAACCCCTGGATATGATCCCAATGGGAATGGGTAAAAAAGATATGTCCTTGGAGTGGCCCTTGATCTAGCAAGGATTGACCCAGCACCCGAATGCCTGTACCGCCATCAAATATGAGCCGGGTTCCCTCGACGTGCATTTCGACACAGGAGGTATTGCCCCCATAGCGCACGGTCTCAGGGCCAGGGCAGGCAATACTCCCCCGCACCCCCCAAAAGGTTACGACAAACTGATTTTCCATCCTGAACAATAACAGTACATTTCCAGAGGAGAGCAGGCAGTAGGCTTAGCCGGGGCCCATGGCTGCGGCTATAACTAAACATGCCCAAACTAGAACAGTTTTTAACCTGAGGCAGTGAACCCATGTATCCAGTTTTACCAATTGTTACGGCGAGTTCTGTGATTTTAATCCCCCTACTGTGTGATTAAAATCACACAGGCAAGGAAAAGTGCAACTGTTGTAGCTTTTCTAACCCAAGACTTGAAGTCAGGTTGTAGTGTAAGGGCGTGATCGTAATGTAGTTTTCGCGAATAGCTTGCACATCCGTGATCACCCGATTCAGTCCCGCTTGCGGTTGGGGTACATCTTCTAGCAATTCCCCTGCTAGCCAATAGTAGCTTTTGCCCCGTGGATCAACCCGTTTTTCAAAGACATCAATGTAGCGTCGCACTCCCTGACAGGTTACTTTGACCCCCGCGATTAGATGCATCGGTACCGCAGGTACGTTTACATTTAACAAGAGGGGGTCTGGCAGCGCACACTGTTCCAGCTCCGCCACCAGCGATCGGGCAAATAGAGTAGCTGGCTCAAAGTCACTGGAAGAAAAACTGGTAAGGCTGATGGCAATGCTGGGGATGCCTTCGATCATGCCTTCCATGGCAGCAGACACCGTCCCGGAATAGAGGACGTCGGTGCCTAAATTAGCGCCGTGATTAATGCCCGACAACACCAGGTCAGGCGGGCTGTCCAGTAAGGCCCAGAGGGCCAACTTGACACAATCGGCTGGAGTACCCGAGCAGGCCCAGGCTTGAATGGCCGGATGAAATAGGGACTCTACCTGGTCAGCCCGGATGGGACGATGGAGGGTAAGGCCATGACCCGTAGCAGACCGCTCCCGATCAGGGCAAACAACCGTAACTTGGTGCCCCGCTTCTACCAGCCCATTGGCCAGACTGCGGATACCCAGAGAAAAAATACCATCATCATTGCTGATCAGGAGTTTCATAAATCGATACCAGGCTGGCGGATGGGAAAGCGGCAGCCCCCTGATTGACACCCTAAACTGGTAGGATGGAAGCTGCTCCAGGGTAAAAGTTTGCAAACAACAGTTCGCAAATCGGTTTTCGCACCGTTTATCTTATTCAACTCATAGTATGACGAGTCAGCCCGCAGAATTGGAAGCCCAATTACAAGCCATTCATCAGGAAGCACAGGCCGCTCTCTCTGATTGTGACACGCTAGATCAGTTGGAACAGTTGCGTGTCAAGTATCTGGGTAAGAAAGGCCCAATTCCTCAGGTTTTAGGCGGGATGGGAAAGTTGACAGCTGCCGATCGTCCTCGGATTGGGGCCCTGGCCAATCAAGTCAAAGAATCGATCCAGCAGGAAATTGAGCGTCGGCGAGAAACTTTACTTACGGCACAAATTCAGGCCCAGTTAGAAGCAGAAGCCCTGGACGTCACCATGCCAGGCGTTTATCGGCCGCAGGGAAGAGTTCACCCAATCAACGCCATGATCGATCGGGTGACTGACATTTTTGTTGGGCTGGGCTATACCGTGGCTGAAGGCCCAGAAATGGAGACAGACTACTACAATTTTGAGGCGCTCAATTTTTTGCCAGATCACCCGGCACGAGATATGCAGGATACCTTATTTCTGCCTGATGGCAACCTGTTGCGCACCCACACCTCTTCTGTGCAGATCCGCTATCTAGAAACCAATGACCCCCCCGTGCGAATTGTTATGCCGGGGCGCTGTTATCGGCGAGATACGGTGGATGCCAGTCACACCGCTGTATTTCATCAGATTGAGTTTCTGGCGATCGATGAAGGCCTCACCTTTACTGACCTCAAGGGCACCCTCAAACTATTCATTGAGCAGTTGTTTGGAGATGTCCCCATTCGCATGCGTCCCAGCTTTTTCCCCTTCACAGAGCCCTCTGCCGAAGTTGACTTACAGTGGAAGGGCAAGTGGCTAGAAATTATGGGCTGCGGCATGGTTGACCCCAATGTCTTAAAGGGGGTTGGGTATGACCCAGAAATTTATACCGGCTTTGCTGGAGGCATGGGAATTGAGCGGCTGGCAGCAGTGCTGCATCAAATTGATGACATTCGCCGCCTGTATACCAGTGATCTAAGATTTTTACAGCAGTTTTAACCCACTTGCTTAAAGTTTACGCGGCTTCGCTGAAGCATTGCCTGTAGGCGCTCTAAGGGATACTCTGAGATAAACATCTGCCAGGGTTTTGAGTACCCCTTCGCGTTATAGACGTAAAGTTCACCATTAACCGTCCGACTAGAGGTAATCAAATTTAGGGCTCTGGCTAAATTTAAACATTGGGTAATCTCATCTGCGCTCATAGTTTAACCAGGGAAGGTAGATAATCAATACAGGTGAAAATGAGTTCTTGTCCTTTATCTTAAAGGGATGTAGCCGAGAATACGTAGAAATCATTTGTAAATAACATGAAAGTTAACTACCCATGCTGCCACGGGAAGAATTATTAAAAGGTGCTGAACATCGAGACATCATTGCTCGCCTGATTGATGATGCCGAAAAAGCCATCAAAACCTGGGAGGTCATTTTTACTGATTTTTTATCTCCACCAGAACTGTTTGAGGTGCAACAAATTTTTAATCGGTTGACGGAAGTGCACCTGGTCAGTTGGGGGGGGTATCCTCAGGCAGAGCGGCAACGGATTGCGATCGCCCGTGTAGACTTACCCCTGGATCCCAGTCAGGTGCCCTTAAGTGCCCTGGAGATTTCAGGCAATTTTTTGTTTGATCCAGCCGCTCACCGTGACTTTTTAGGGGCAATTTTAGGGACGGGGCTGGTTCGAGAAAAAATTGGCGATGTCCTGGTTGCCGGTGAGCGCGGTGCCCAGGCGATCGTCGTCCCAGAGTTGGCCGAGTTTCTGGAAATTACCTTAAAACAGGTGAGGTCGGTGCCCGTCACCACTCGCCGCATTCCCCTAGAAGAATTAAAAATTCGAGAACCCCGTAAGAAAGAAATCACCACCGTTGAGGCTTCCCTGCGGCTGGATGCGATCGCTTCCGCTGGGTTTGGCATGTCTCGCAGCAAAATGGCTGACTTGATTACCAGTGGCGATGTGCGGGTCAATTGGAAAGACATTACTTCAGCCAGCCATCCAGTCCGACCGGGCGATCTGATTGCAATTCGTGGCAAGGGCCGATTGCAAATTGGCGATGTGGCGGTCACTAAAAAAGACCGCTATCGGGTACAGATGACCAGGTATCTTTGAATCATAGGGTTTCAATTGGTATGAGTGAATATCAATATTACAAGGCTGGGTAGAAGGGGAAGGATGGCTACCTCGCTTGCTGCCACTCCGAGATGAGTTGTTGCGCGGAGATGTGAGATTGTTGTACCTTGTCTGGCTGCGATCGGCTGCTAATCTTGCTGGGTATGGGTTGGAAGATGACCCGATTGAGCCGCCCATCCCTCCTAACCTGCAAAAGCTCTCCCCAGCACTCACAGCATTTATTGAACTGGTAGAATTGGATCCTGATTGGCTATCGGCAGCGGCGCAGGCAAGTTCTAACCAACTGACGGCTTCAGAACCATCGTTGGAAGACTTTCTCGCACAATTGTCGGAAGATGAAAAGCAAGAGTTTTTGCTCAAACTGGTACGGCGAGAACCCCATACTGATCTACAACTGATTCACCGGTTAAAGCAATTGGCAGGCGCAACCCAAACCATTGCTCAATCTAGCAGTGGCCATCGACGGCTTGCTCAACTGGAAGAAATCGCCAAATCGATAAAAACCAAGCGTCAGCAACAAGAACAAAATGCCGCAAAAATCAAGCGAATTCAGGAATTAGAAGCACTGGCACCGCGAGAAGCTCAAATTTGGAAGAAAGTAGGAGAACTGATTGAGTTGAAGCAGACAAAACCTTTCGGGTTCGGCTGACTCAGCAGGAATTCGACAAGTTAG
>JBJTUO010000159.1:0-13434 GCA_046080785.1 Leptolyngbyaceae cyanobacterium
ATCGCTTTCCAGGCATGAATTCCGGTCTGCCCGACCGTACTCAAAATTCTGTTTGGTTTTCGCCATCGTTTGATTGGCTTAGCTGTTTAGAGCGTGTTCGCTACCGCTTTGCTGTTGTATTTTCCAGCCTATCGTTCCGCGATGCGGATTTAACGTGCTGGCGGCATTGCAACCTGAAGCAATTCTATTGTAGCAAGTCGCAAGTACCTCCCTACCCGCCATTCATCCCGTCGCTGAGCCGCTCTTGAGTAAACACAATTCGCGTCTACAGCGCGGGCCTTCTGTCATTTAAAGGTAAAGTTAACTGAATATTTGTAAACTTGTACCAGGCCATTCCCTATCCCTTGTTTCAGGAGTGTTTATGCAGCTATTGGTTCAGCTTCGACGTGTTTTCCTAGTCGGCCATGTTCTTGCCCTCCTCTTTGGTCTGGCGGGGTTATTAATTGTACTTCCTAATCCAGCTATCATTGCATCCTTGCCACCCCTGGGGCAGACGCTGTTTGGTTGGTCAATGACAGGAGGGGGGGTGATTTACATTCTACTGGGAGCATTAACGATTGCGCTCTATGCCTATCAAACCCTGGGGTGGCGGAACTGGCTAGGCTTTATGGTGCCAGCGATGTTGCTTTCCCTCGGTAGCGAGCTATTGGGAACCAGTACGGGTTTTCCCTTTGGGCATTATAGCTACCTCAACGGGCTGGGCTATAAAATCGCAGGCTTGGTGCCGTTTACGATTCCTCTATCCTGGTTTTATCTTGGGTTTTCAGCCTTTTTATTGGCCCGAAATGCTCTGGAATCTAGGGGTTTTAGGGGCTTGACAGGACGGGTTGCTGCGATCGGCCTGGGGGCCATGTTACTGACAGCCTGGGATCTGGTATTGGATCCGGCCATGAGTCAAGCTGCCTATCCCTTCTGGCAGTTTCAAGAAGTGGGGCAATTTTTTGGCATGCCCTATCGCAATCTCACAGGTTGGTTAGGGACAGGTGCTTTGTTTATGGCCGTTGCCAGTCTGTTTTGGCAAGAGTCAGCCCAGCCCTTAACCCGCGACCAACTGAGGGTGCCTTTGGTTGTCTATGGGGTTAACTTTGCTTTTGGGGCTGTGATCACCCTCACCCAACTGGATACTCGCTTCTGGATCCCGACTACCCTTGCGGTTCTATTCGGGCTACTACCCGCAGTTCTGACTGCCTGGTTTGCCCCTAAATCTGAGCGGGCACCGCTGCAGCAAATCCCCCTTTCTCTCCCTGCTGATGTGGTTACCCCAGTGGGTTTGACTAAGTAGCTTCCCCCCTCCCTGACATAGAATGAACCACTCCATCCCAGGTGGCTCAGGAGAATTTGATCTGCTGTACGCCACTGTTTTTTGGCTGATGCTGGCCCAACTTTCAGCACTGGCCATCCTGCTCTCCCGCTTATTGCCAGGGGCTGTGCGGGTTCCTTCTCTGGAGCCTTGTCAGTCAGACCCCTCTCACCTGGGGCAGGTGAGTATTTTAGTGCCGACATTGAATGAAGCGGCCCGTATTACCCCCTGCCTGCAAGGATTAAGCCGTCAGGGCTATGAAATTCGGGAAATCCTGATCATTGATAGCGCATCCCAGGATGGTACGCCAGATTTGGTCAAGCAGATGGGCCAACGGGATCCACGATTTCGGCTGCTGCAAGATGACCCATTGCCCCCCAATTGGATTGGTCGCCCTTGGGCCTTACACACCGGATTTTTAGCCAGTTCTGAACAGAGCACCTGGATTTTAGGCATTGATGCCGATACAGAACCTGATCCAGGATTAGTAGCTAGTCTATTGCAGGTCGCCACTACAAAAGGCTATGACCTAATTACCTTATCTCCCCGATTCATTCTTAAGTCAGCAGGGGAAATTTGGCTGCAACCTGCTTTGCTCATGACCCTGGTATATCGTTTTGGCCCCCCTGGTGAGAGGGTCAGTGCACCGGAACGGGTAATGGCAAATGGGCAATGTTTCTTTTGTCGGCGATCGGTGTTGGCCCAAGTCGGCGGTTATAGCAACGCAGGCCAGTCGTTTTGTGATGATGTCACCCTGGCTCGTCAAATTGCTCGGTCTGGGTACAAAGTTGGTTTTCTGGATGGATCCAGCGTCCTCAAAGTCCGCATGTATGAGGGCATGGCAGAAACCTGGCGCGAGTGGGGCCGCTCCCTGGACCTAAAGGATGCAACGACTCCGGCCCAAACCTGGGGTGACTGGTTGTTTTTACTGCTGGTGCAGGGGCTACCATTACCGATGCTCCTGTTGCTATCGGGTGCGATCGCGGGGGGGCATCCCCCTCTAACAATCCAACTCGCTTGGGGTTTGAATCTGCTATTGATGCTAATCCGGTTTGGCCTAACGGGGGCGATCGCGGGTGCCTATGACTTCTCAAAAGCAAGGTTTTCCTGGGTTTTTTGGCTGTCTCCCTTGGCTGACCCCCTGGCCGTGGTCAGAATTGGGTTATCGTCCCTGCGCGTCCCAACTGTATGGAGGGGAAGAACCTACCCCTCGTGAGACAACCTGATTTGTTTCAGATTGTTGCGACTCTTTTTTGATTGTGCTGAGGTTCGGCAACTCCATAGTAAAGTGAAGAGCAACGCATTCTTTGAGCGACAAGTTAACAATAAAAGGAAAACACACGTATGGCTGATCCTAAGCGTGGAGATATCGTTCAAATCCTTAGGCCAGAGTCTTACTGGTACCAGGATACGGGTACAGTAGCCTCTGTCGATACCAGTGGCATCAAATATTCCGTTATCGTCCGGTTTGAAAAAGTCAACTATGCGGGCGTCAACACCAACAATTTTTCCCCGTCTGAATTAAAAGTCGTCGGGGCAGCGAAAAAGAAAGCCGCTAGTTAGCCCTGGCCAGGAGGGGTTTGAGGGGCGAGGTCTGCTTGAATCTATTCTGGCTGATTGTTAGCCTATCGGCAGGCTAATTGATCCGAGCATTTATGATCTAATTTATAAAGAGTCAAAGCTGTTCTATTACCAGCCTTGGCTCTTCTTTTTGGAACTTTAGTTGTGCCTGAACTGCCTGAAGTCGAAACAGTCCGACGAGGTTTAAACCTGACAACCTTAGGTCAGCCCATCCAGGGAGGCGATGTCTTACTACCCCGTACGATCGCAGCCCCAGCATCGCCACAGTTATTTTTAGCAGGGCTGACAGGGATGGCGATCGCTCAGTGGCACCGGCGGGGTAAATATCTCCTGGCTGACCTGATTAATTCCAGTTCAAGCCCAGCAGGTTGGCTGGGGGTGCATCTGCGCATGACAGGCCAATTACTCTGGTTGGAGCCTTCTACTTCGCTGCAAAAACACACCCGTGTTCGCCTGTTGATGGGGGATAGGGAGCTGCGCTTTGTTGATCAAAGAACCTTTGGACAGATGTGGTGGGTGCCACCTGATCAGACTCCGGAGGCTGTGATTACTGGGTTACAAGCCCTGGGCCCAGAGCCATTTTCTCCAGACTGCTCAACCACCTATTTGATTGAGCAACTGCGGCGGCGGCAGCGACCAATTAAAAATGCCCTGCTGGATCAGGCGATCGTCGCTGGTATTGGTAATATTTATGCTGATGAGGCCCTATTTCTTAGCGGTATTCGGCCTCAAACCCTCTGTAACCACCTCAGCCATGCTCAGATTAAACGGCTCCATGGCAACATTTTGGCGGTTCTAGAGGCCAGTATTGCAGCCAGGGGCACCACCATTCGAGATTTTCGAGATGTGGAAGGGGTAAATGGCAACTATGGGGGGGTAGCCTGGGTCTACGCCAGGGATGGGGAAGCCTGTAGAACCTGTGCTGCCACAATACAGCGCGTAAAATTAGCGGGACGATCGGCTCACTTTTGCCCTGAGTGTCAGCGGTAAGGCAAGGGAAGAGGGACGGGGTTTTGTGCTAACTTTTATGAAGTTTCTTACGCACCCTGACCTCCTATGGCAATTGAACTTCCTGAGTCCGTTAAAGTTTGGAGCCAATTTTTTCACCCCTTAATCATGTGGGTTTTGTTGGGTTTGACCTTATATGCGCTTTATTTGGGCATCAAAGTCCGTCGTACCCGCTCTGCTACCGGCGAAGAAAAGAAAGCCTTGGTTAAGGGGCAGTTCAACCTGAAGCACTACCAGGTTGGATCCTTAATCCTGGCCCTGATGGTAATGGGTTCCATCGGTGGAATGGCGGTGACCTATATCAATAACGGCAAGTTGTTTGTCCAGCCGCATCTTCTGGCTGGCCTGGGCATGACGGCAATGATTGCGGTCTCAGCGGCGCTCTCCCCCTTGATGCAAAAAGGGGCTGATTGGGCCCGCTATACCCATATTGCGCTCAACCTGGTGATTGTGGGCTTGTTTGGATGGCAAGCCGTCACTGGTATGCAGATTGTGCAGCGCATCCTTGAGCGCATGCAGACTGGTTGAGGTTGGTTTGCTTCTGCTTTTGAGATAAAATTTCACTGGTTTCGTGCGGCTGACAATGCTCAGCATTGACAATCGGTATTCTCCCCGTACGCGCGATTTCAGCAGAAAAATTGTAAGTAACGGTTATTCAGAGAGAGAGAAAAGACCATGGCATTTGAACAGCCTCCCCTACCCTATGCAGTCGATGCGCTTGAGCCCTATGGCATGAAAGCAGAGACCTTTGAGTATCACTACGGCAAGCATCACAAGGCATACGTTGATAACCTCAACAACTTGATCAAAGATAAACCGGAATACGAAGGCAAGTCTCTGGAAGATGTGATTCGTAGTAGTTATGGTGATCCTGCCAAAGCAGGAATCTTCAACAACGCCGCTCAGGTTTGGAATCACACCTTTTTCTGGAACTCCATCAAGCCCGCCGGGGGCGGTGCTCCTTCTGGAGAACTGGCTGCCAGGATTGATGCGGCCTTCGGTAGCTTTGACAAATTTAAGGAAGCATTTTCCACCGCTGCGGCGACCCAATTTGGCAGTGGTTGGGCCTGGTTGGTGGAAGAAGCAGGCACCCTGAAGGTGACCAAAACCCCCAATGCCGAAGATCCCTTGGTGCATGGTCAGAAGCCATTGCTCACCCTTGATGTCTGGGAGCATGCCTACTACATTGACTTCCGTAATGCCCGCCCTGCCTTCATTAAAAACTTCCTTGATAACCTAGTTAACTGGGAATTTGCAGCTAAAAACCTGACGACCTGAGCATTTGGGTTATCCATCAAGGTGTGGAAATCCTCAAGCGGCTCCGTCAGGAGTTATGCCTAACCTCTGCGGTGCAATTACTGCACCGCAGTTTTACAATTGCTCAGTGGCATCCTCCAGTCACAAACCTTAACAGTTACGGTGAAGTTGTACGGCGGCAGGTCAGATCAAATATAATGCCCCCCCTAGAAACGGAATGTAAAACTTAAGTAAAGCCCATTATTGGGCGTATATTTTAAGGCGGGAAGCCTTACGGGGAAACAATTCCAGCCCACAATGGTTTCAACCATCCCTGGAGGTAAATTTATCCCGCCTTAAGTTAGAAGCCCATTATTGTTTAAATTAACGCCAAAGGCGTCTCGTCCACTGCCCGTTTCATAGCTAATACCGGCAAAACACCAGCCCACACCAAGGGAAGTATTGCCAGAAAACATCCAGTCCAGACCTCCCATGGCATCCCACTGCCAGAGGGTATCGATGCCAAACCCAGCGGTGCTGCCAGCAGCAACCAGAGCCAGATTGTGAGCAGCATTGTATTGATTTCCAGAACAGTGCGGTGGTTTTCATTCTCTGACTATCGCTGATTAAAGGGTATTTGGAGCAATCGGTTCGATATCGGGGTCATAGCCGCCAATCTGATTGGTGCGCAGCACCCAGACACTAGCGCCGTGCTTCAAAAAGACACGGACGATCGTATCGCTGGCTAGTCGGGGTAGCATGGTTCGCCAACTGCCCAGGCCAGTCCACAGGTTACGTAATGGTCTATCTTCCAGGGTGCTACCCAAATTAAACTCAGTCTGCTCCCAGTCAGCACGAGGAGAGCCAAAGGCTTGCAGTTCCAGAGCCAGTTCCTGCCGCAATTGCTTCAGGTCTTGCAATCGCCGTTCCTGGTCGGGATTATTGGCAATCAACAGTTGCTTCAACTCAGGATGGTCTTGAGAGGTGCGTTCAATGGCTCGAATACTGGCAAACAAAGCCTGGTTTGAGTCTTGAGAACAGTTGTTGGCGGGCCCCACAAAAGTGCCCCCTGTGCCATCCCCAATGCGGTAGCGAGCAGTCATCACCTGCAACTGCGTGCGCATAGTATCGAGGGGCGATACCTGATAGCCATCCAGGTCATAGTAGCCAGTGAAGGAATCCAGTTTGATCAGCAAATCACAGGTGGGTCGCGTCCCAACCCAGCCAAATTGGCGATCGCCCAGATAGCGAGACCAGTGCAGTGTCCCAGCCGTCAGCCCATCTGTATTTTGGGTATAGACCTGGTAATAGCGCAGATCAAAGCGCAACTCATCGGTCAGGGGCTCTCGCACCACCTCAGCCAGACCGTAAGCAAAATGACCAAAGAAAATAGGAGTGGCTGCCGCTGGTTCTTTTTTGTTGCCACCGATGCCGCCATAGGTGTGGATGACCAGTGCCCGATCGCCCTCCTGCCAAGCCTGAACCGCTGCCTGAATCGATGCAGCGGAGCCATTACTGGGATTGCTACAGAGTACTGACGAGATTCGTCCCTTTTGATCTGTAATATCAGCCCAGGAGCGTTTGCGAATGTATTTGTAGGAAGCTTTTTCTCCAAAGACGACTTCATCCGGTTGCAGGCGGAACAACGCCCGATGCCCGATTGACTGCACCACAAACAAACCCTGGGCATCCTTCGCCCCATAGACATACCAACCCGTTTCATTCAGCGGGCTTTTTTCCAGATCGCGGGTAGTAGAGGGATAACTGCCGTAGGCTGCCGCCAACATCACTTCGGGCAGACGCACCACCTCTTCTAAACCGTCAAATTGGCGCGAGGCCCGATTAAAGTGCACCACGCGGAACTGATCCGTTCCAGGAACAGGCGCTATAAACTGGACGATCGCATAAAAACGTCCCGTAATCTCTACAGGTTGACTTGATATACGCAGCGTGGTTGAACTTGGCCGTTCAGAAAAGTTGGGGTTCTGCTCCGCTTCCACCTGCACTGGATCATTCAACATCACCACAATGTCATCCACCGGATGGGCACCCGCCAGAGACTCTAAGGGATTGACCTGGCGCCAGTGATTGAGTCGATCGGCAAACACCATCCCGCCATAGCGGCTGCCATACTCCGCATCGGCGCTAAAATGGACATCTTTAGTCACCGCCTTGACCCATTGCTGCACCGGTAGCACATCTACCCAACGAAGGTTGACAACTTGACCAACCAGGGATAGATGTTGGGCAGGGGTATGGTAAACCTCAAATAACGCTCCTTGTACGGCTTGCCGTTCTTCTGGGTGGGGTAAAATCAGCCGCCCCATCCAATTGCCAATGGGCCGATACAGGCTTGGGTCTAGGGTCTGGGCGATCGGGTAGTAGCTGGGGTGAACAAAGGGTGCTTGTTGATACAGGCTATAGTTACTGGGTTTACGAGGAATTGACTGGTCTGCCTTGAGTGCTTCACCCCGCAGAATTTGCAGAATAATCTCAATCGTCTGTTGCAGGTTGGTGCGACCATCCGGCAGCTTGGCTTTTGGATCCATGTAACCACCGGGTACCTGGTGCCCCACAGGCCCAGCAGAAATAATGGTAATCTTGCCCTTGCGTTTAGCCCGGTTCCAGTAAGACAGTGCAAACAGTTGCCAGCGGCCAGGGTACATAATTGGGCCCAAACGCTCTACCGGGTCCTTATCTCCTACGATATGGTATAAATGATCTAATTCAAGCAAATTATTATTGGCACTCATTACCCCACCGAGGGAAATCACCTCAATCTGGGAACCCAGCGATCGCTCCAGGTATGGGGCAGAAGCGACCGACATTTCACCGCCGCCGCTATACCCAATCAAGGTAATTGGGATGCCGCTATTGGGTTGGTAACCCCGCGCAATTAAACCATCAAAGATGACCTGGGCAATGCCCTGGTTATAGATGGGGCCGTAGCGCTTGTCAGAAGAAACGGCCACAATCAAAACATTACGCAGGTTGACTAGAATCCCCAAAAGAGCCGCTGGATTAGCCCAGCGTACTTTGTCAGCCCGCCGCCAGAGAAAGGCCAGGGGCCGGTCTTCATCTAGGGGCTTATTTAAGACTGAGTACATCATCAAGCCCTGTACCAATGCCATATCTGGGGGCAGGGAGGGCCGCAGGGCGTTGAGAAAGTCTTCCACATCCGGGGTGTACTCCTCACCGGACTGGCCAATGCCATCCAGGTAAACGATATAGCGCGATACGTCCTTACCCGCCGACCCAGGGGCTGCCACTCGATCAGTGGCAAGGGCGATCGCACTGCTGGTATCGACCTCATCCCCAAACCAACCAGCCCACCAGCCTAAAGTTTCCAGGGGGGCCAGCAAGCCAGCAAAGACCATACCAACGATCGCAATCCAGACAATGTCAAACACGAGGCGGAACAGGCCATGCAGGTTGCGATACCAGCCAAATAATGAGTCTCGAATCGGCCGCAGCAGTACCAGGACTGCCACAAAGATGGCAGCCATCAGCACCAGACTGAATAGCCATTTCAATTGTTGGGGAAGGCTTCTGGTGCGCTGCTCTAACTGCACCAATGGGGCAGCAGGATCAACCGACTGCACCACCTGCACAGCGGTTGCTGGTTGGCTATGGGCCGCGATGGTTTGCGCTACGGCCTGGGCAGCTTCCGGGGCAGACCGCCCCGATGCTTGCAAAAATTGCCGGACTTCTGGCCGGGATGCTTGAGAGGTGGCCCCAATTGGAGCAGCTGGCTTGATGCCCGATCGCACCAGTTCTGTCAATTCTGCCCGGTTTTGTGCCAGTTCCACGCCAGCTACCCGATCGGCCAATTCTTTGCCAAACTGGGCGATCGGTTTACCAATCGTATTTTCTAGTACCTGTTTCACAAACCAACCAAAGGCCACATAGCTAAAGGCCGCAGCCCAACTGATACTGGTCAGTGCAGCAAAACCCGCGACGATCGCCAGTAAGTTCCAGACAGACAGGAGGGCTAAAATGGGATAGCCCAGGTAGGGAAGCGCCCCTAAAAAACTAAAGAGTAGGGGAGCATAGGCCAGACCGACCACCTTAACCAGGGTTGGGAATGACACCTGCACCGACCAGGGCAACTGGCAAATTAACCAGGTACTAAATACCAGAAATAAAAAGCCAAAGACAAACAAAATGGCATTGAGTAACAGGCTAAACACAAACCGAATTGGCTGTACCCGGTTGATAAACAGAATGATGCTCTGCCCCACCGCTAGAGATAGGCCCGCCAGCAGCACAACTAAAAGCGCTAGCCAAAAGTCTGGCAGGGCTGTGACCCGCTGAAACGCTGCGGACTGGAGAGCAAAAGCCCCCCCCACCAGTTCACCAAATTGACTTAAAGAATTTTCAGGCATGGCGGCTCCCCTTTAAAATCATCTTTTGCATCCCTGGAATCAGCAATGCCATTAGGCACGATGACGGACTTGTTTCGGTAAACTGGTAGACAACAGAATACAAATCACACCAATCACGACTGCAACTATCAAAGCAATTTTTAGCCCCTCAACCGAGGCATACCGGCCAATGGATGGCATCTGCTCCATTACTGATTCCGGTAAAACTCTCGCCAAAGCGGCACGGCGCTCTTCTTTAGAAAAGGTTTGAATCATTTTTTGTAAAGCAAATATGGCCTCTTGCCGCTGGCTGGAAGAGAGACTGGCTCCCATCAATTGCACCACCCGATCAACGACACCTGCCGAAGCTGCCGTGATTAAAATCGTGCCTAAGATGCCTCGCCCCAGAGAGTTGCCCAACTGCTGAAATGGATTGTAAATGCCAGTGCCTTCTGGTTTTTGGGCATGGGAAGTGGTGGCGTAGGTCAGGGTGCCAATATAGGCTAAAAATAAACCAGAGCCCATGCCCATAACAATTAGGGAAGGAAGGATGCTCAAAACCGTCATTTTAAGATTGACCACAAAATAAAGGGATAGTAACCCGACCGTGAGCAGGGTCAATCCAAAATAAACAATGTATTTAGGCGGCAACTGGTCATCGACCCTGAGGTATTGCAGCAAAACGACAATAATGACGACGGTTGTCAGGTTGTAGGGTAAAACTGCCAGGGCCGTCTGAAAGGGGTTAAGGGGCAGAATGGTGGGTAACGCCTGGTAAAGATTAAACTGCACTCCTGAGGTAATCAGGGTATGCAGGGTGGCGGTCAGCAGGCCGCACACAAATACGGTATTGCGCAATAGCCCAACTCGTAACAGCGAGACATCACCCGATCGCCTTTGCTGCCGTTGCCAGACGGCAAATAGCCCCAAACAAATAACCCCCACGGAGATCAGGGTGGGCACGATGGAAATGGCAAAAGGGGGAATCACTACCCCCGCGATAGAAAAGGTCTCCTTGGGCTTCCACCAGCCATACTCCCCTGACAGGCTGATCCCCAACAAAATACTGCCAAACCCCAGGAAAGAAATGAGCCCACCCACCCAATCCAGGGGCACCTTACGGGGAATCGCGGTGGAGGGTAAGGTTCTGCCTAACCACAGAATCAGCAGAAAGACGATGATAGAAGGGGCAAAAGGCCAGCGCCAACCAAAGTGGGAAGCAATCAGCCCGCCAACAATACCGCCAGATAACCCTCCACAGACAGAGGCCAGGATGAACGTCAGGGTTGCCTTTTGCTCGGCTTTGCCATCGTAGGCAAAGTCCATAATTGTCCAGGGGGCACTGACCAGCGGTGTCGCGGCCAGCCCCGTCCACACCGAGAAACTGACCACCCAGAAACTAATATTTGGACTCAACGCCATTGCCATAATGCCAATGCCATAGAGCATCAGCCCGGTTAAAAAGATGCGCTCTCGGCCAAAGAAACGGCAAAGGTTCTCGCTGGTGGGCGCAAAGGAAGCCGTCACCAGGGAAAATAGCACTAAGGCTCCCTGGATGTATCCCATACTGGTATCTAGCTCTCGAACCAGCAACGGCATGATGGGCGGAATGACGCTGACGTTGTAGGCAATCAGAAATAGCGTCAGCCACAGCGCCCAAAAATCCTTACGATCGAGGGTGATAGATTGAGACCAAGACACCACCATAGGAAGTGATACAACTACAGACAAAAAAACTATAACCGGATAATTTAAAACTTTTGCGCTAAGTTTTGCGATCGCAGTCTGTAGGCGAGGCACTGATCTGATTGAGCCTTAGATCTAGGACAACAAAATCCCTTCCAGCTTCGACAACAGGGAATTTTTTTCTACCCATACCGATACTGAACCGCCATTGCAGTGGAACTCAGCCCAACCCTGATCATTGGTCGTAATCGGAGTCTTGATGTGGCCCGTGATGTCATAGAACACCGTGTCGGGTTTGCCGACTTCCATCCACTTGTTGCCGGCTGGGCCATCGCTGATAAGGACAGCCATGGCATGAGGGTGGCGCTCCGAACCTAAGCGAGTCCAGCCGATGGTATTAAAGTGGTCGATGTAGTCATACTGGGGGCCGTGGGCAAAGTTTTGGCGGGCAAACATCAGGCGATCGAGGATCTCCTGATGGGATTCCATCCAGATCTCATATTCTTTGCCATCCCGCCCCTTGTCTTTATAGTGAGCACCGTAGTAGTCAGCATAGAATACACAGGGGTAACCCTGCTCTCGCAACAGAATGATAGCGTAAGCCAGTGGTTTAAACCAGGATTCCACGACTGATTCCAGGGCTTGCAGAGGTTGGGTGTCATGGTTTTCCACCAGGGTTACGGCAAACAATGGCAATTCCTGCATCAGCGTACCATCAAAAATTCGGCGCATATCGTAATTGCCACTTGCCTTGCTGGCTTTATGAAAGTTGTTATGCAGGGGCGCGTCAAACAAATGCATCCGTCCACCCGCGTTGCCGATGTACCAGTTGAGTGTGCCGAAGTTATAGGTCCAATACTCACCCACGCAAAACAAATCTCGACCAGTATGAGCTTCCAGGTGATCCAGCCAGTCATTGAAGAAGTCGCCGTTAATATGCTTGATGGCATCGAGGCGGAAACCGTCGGCCCCGATGGTATCAAGCAGCCATTCGCCCCAATACTTCAACTCACCCCGAACTTCAGGATGGTTCATATCCAGGTCGGCTGCCATCAAGTAGTCAAAGTTGCCTTTTTCCAGATCTACTTTGGTCTCGAAGTTCTTACCGGTCATTTTCCAGACCGCTTTGTAATTGGGCTCGTAGCTGTTGTAGTCCACCGAATCAAAGTGCCACCAATGCCACTTCATGCTGGAATAGGTGTCTCCCCGACCGGGAAAATCAAAGCCAGTCCAGGCCTTAATTTTGCGAGACGAACCCATGGCCTGATTGCGATTGTTGGGATCATAGGGAACGGCGTCAAATTCTTCCTCGTAATCTGCCGCCATTTTATGGTTAAACACCACATCGGCATAAATTTGAATCCCGTTATCCCGGCAGGTTTTGACTGCATCCACATATTCGTCTTTGGTGCCGTACTTGGTGCGGATGGAGCCTTTCTGATCAAACTCGCCTAAATCAAACAGGTCGTAGACGCCATAGCCCACGTCGTAGCCACCGCCAATTCCTTTGTAAGATGGGGGTAACCACAGAGCTGTAAAGCCTGCCTCGGCCAGATCTCTGGCTTGCTTTTTCAAATTCTTCCAATGGTTGCCATCCGCTGGGGTATACCAGTGGAACCACTGCATCATAGTGCCGTTAAAATCAGCCGGGGCTTG
Source organism: Leptolyngbyaceae cyanobacterium (assembly GCA_046080785.1). Taxonomy (GTDB): domain Bacteria; phylum Cyanobacteriota; class Cyanobacteriia; order Leptolyngbyales; family Leptolyngbyaceae; genus JBJTUO01. The sequence continues at coordinate 12,832 of JBJTUO010000159.1, forward strand.
CTTTTTAGTGATTTCATCTAAGTTGTTCTGAAACCATTCTTTCAAAATCCCTTTGGCCTGCTCAAGCACCTCAGGGCTGAGGTCTTTGCCAAGGGATTTAAACTTTTCTTTGAGCTGCTTAAACGGAATTGATACCATAGCACATCACTAGAAGAGAAAAATACTCTACCAAAAGATAGCGCGGATCAGTGGAAAAGCGCTTTTTGATCCATCACTGTCGTTGGTTTCCTGCTGCATCCTCATTTTCACTGAAGCGATCGGCTCCGAGCATCAACAGTGCAGCGATCACACCAACAAGAAAAATCTCTAGCAGGATAAGGAACTAGAAGAATACCCCTAGCAGAAATGGTAGATTTAGGTAAGGGTGGGTGGGCTGAGCTAACTGCCCAAAGTACCTTGGGACGGCGTGCCTGTTGTATCCCCTCTTGAAAAGAGTTGCTCCAATCAATGGCTCCTTGCTTTCAATCCCCCTGGCTTAAGAAACCAATTCTGGCCTGGATTCTTTACGACATTGCCAGTTCCAGCTATGCCTTGTTGGTTCCAGGGGTGATTTTTGCTGTGTATTACCGTCAGGTGGTTTGCGATGGTACTGCAAGTTGCGAT
>JBJTUO010000160.1:0-7075 GCA_046080785.1 Leptolyngbyaceae cyanobacterium
GCCACCCTTAACCACTGCAACCCTCTGGGCGATTCTCAATGACACGCTGGATGATGCTACAACCAATCAACTGGTCTGGTATTATCTGGGATACCGCTATGATGCCGTCACTCACCAGTGGCAAGCAGAGCAGGTTGCGGCAGAATGGCAACAAGATTACCCCACTCCTCCTGATTTTATTGAGAGTCGCCCTGCCACTGTCCGGTTAACCCGCTCTATCCCGGCAAAAAACAAGCAACTCCTTAAAGAACAACTAGGTTTTCAAGGCTACAAAGTTGGCGAACTTATACCGCGCAAGACCCGCCGGGCAACCATGGCAAACTGGCTGTTAAATTACATGCACCTGAATGGAATGGTATAGGTATAGCGTTAGGATGACAGCACCAGACGCCCCTCTTACAATAGAGTTATTTCATCAATAAATCTTGATGCATTATCCCAGCACAGAACAAGCGTCTCCTATTCCATCAACCTTAATTGTTTCCGGCTTCCACGCCCTATCAGATCCACTACGGCTTCGGGTGATTGAGCTGCTGCGAGAGCAAGAGTTATGTGTCTGTGAGCTGTGTGAGGCGTTATCTGTCACCCAATCTAAACTCTCTTTTCATCTCAAAGCTTTGAGGGCCGCTGATTTAGTCAGAGCCAGGCAGGAGGGCCGCTGGATTTACTACAGCTTAAATCTGTCTCAATTTGTGGTCTTAGAGCACTATCTCTCAGAATATCGCCGTTTTAGCCCGATTTTACCCGCCCGCCCCTGCCCAGGTGAAACATAACTCATCAAGTAAAATTGATTGATTTTTGTTGCGTTATCATCTCGGTGGCTTGACAAATCAATTTTATTTGAAATGATGGAGGCAATCCCCGACAAGTAACCGAGGAAGAATACCGGCGTGAGTTTCAACTGGTCTCGCTTTATCGTGTCCCCTCTCATGTTCTGGCGGCGTGAGACCCTGGCAGAGGCGATCGGCACCTTTATTTTGGTGTTTGCTGGCACAGGCGCAGTCATGGTCAACCAGATCAGCAATGGGGCTGTTACGCATCTGGGAGTTAGTCTGGTTTTTGGGGCTATTGTTGGCGCATTAATTTATTCCTTTGGCTACATCAGTGGCGCTCACTTCAACCCAGCCGTGACTCTCGCATTCTGGGCCAGCGGATTTTTTCCTCGCAAGTCCGTGGGGCCCTATATCCTGGCCCAATGTCTGGGATCTGCCACCGCCTCTGGCTTGCTGGTTCTCAGCTTAGGGCGAGTGGGCAACCTGGGAGCAACCTTGCCACTCAATGACAATTGGCTGCAATCCCTGGTATTGGAGATTGTTTTGACCTTTATTTTGATGATGGTGATCTTTGGTTCTGGGTTAGACCGTCGTGCCCACATCGGATTTGCCGGACTTGCCATCGGGCTGACTGTTGGGGTTGAAGCTGCTTGTATGGGCCCGATTACCGGTGCCAGTATGAACCCTGCCCGCTCCTTTGGCCCCGCATTGATCGGTGGCATCTGGCAGCATCACTGGCTTTACTGGGCCGCTCCAATTTTAGGGGCACAGCTTGCCGTCTTGGTCTATCAGCAACTTTCTGACAACTTTCATGACGATGTCAAAAAGGTCTGAATCAGCAGCCCTTTGTCTTTCTATCAAAGCAAGTTCATGGCAGCCACAACCGCAACGATTAAACGACTTTCCTTTTTAGATCGATTCCTGACCCTCTGGATCTTTTTAGCCATGGTGGTCGGTGTGGGGTTAGGCTCCTTGATTCCTGGTGTAGAACAGTTTATTCACCAGTTTCAGGTGGGAACAACCAACATCCCCATTGCCGTTGGCCTGATTTTAATGATGTATCCGCCCCTGGCAAAAGTGCGATATGAGGAGTTAGGAGATGTGTTTCGCAATGGCAGAATCCTTGGTTTATCGCTGCTGTTGAATTGGGTGATTGGCCCGTTTCTCATGTTTTTCTTGGCAATTACCTGCCTCAGAACTTACCCGGAATACATGGTGGGCTTAATTTTGATTGGGTTAGCTCGTTGCATTGCAATGGTGGTGGTGTGGAGTGATTTAGCACGGGGCAATACCGAGTACACCGCTGGCCTGGTTGCATTCAATAGCATCTTCCAGGTCATCTTCTACAGCCCCTTTGCCTGGTTCTTTCTCAGCGTTCTCCCACCGCTATTTGGCTTACAGAGTAGCGTTGTGAATATTAGTATTGCAGATATTGCCAAAAGTGTTTTTATCTATCTCGGCATTCCATTTCTGGCTGGCTATTTCACTCGCTTCTTCCTGATCAGGGCAAACGGCAAAACCTGGTATCACGAAGAATTTATCCCAAAAATTAGTCCAATTACCCTGATGGCACTGCTGTTTACGATCGTGGTGATGTTTAGCCTGCAAGGGGAAAAGATTGTACAGATTCCATTGGATGTCGTGCGAATTGCAATTCCGTTGCTGATTTACTTTGCCGTCATGTTTCTCATCAGTTTTTACCTGGCATGGCGAATTAAAGCAGATTATTCCAGAGCCACCAGTGTAGCGTTTACGGCTGCGGGTAACAATTTTGAATTGGCGATCGCGGTGGCGGTTGGGGTCTTTGGCATTAACTCAGGTGCCGCCTTTGCCGCGGTTGTGGGGCCACTCGTAGAAGTGCCAGCTTTAATCACGCTGGTCAACCTGGCGTTCTGGTTTGAGCGCCGCTATTTTAAACCGACTGCAAACGTTTAGCGTTTAAGGAATTTCAACAATGAAGCGTGTCATGTTTGTATGCAAAAAAAATTCTGCCCGATCTCAGATGGCAGAAGGGTTTGCCAAGCATCTGGGGGTAGGCATGATTGCCGTCACCAGTTCAGGGTTAGAAGCCAGTCAGGTGCGACCGGAGGCGATCGTCGCCATGAAGGACGCCGGGGTAGACATCAGCCGTCAAACTTCAAAGGCATTGAGTGAGTTTAACCCAGAAGACTTTGATGTGGTCATTTCTCTATGCGGATGTGGGGTAAACTTACCCCCGGAATGGTTAACGCGAGAAGTGTTTGAGGATTGGCAGTTAGATGACCCAGCAGAACAACCGGAGATTTTTCCTAGGGTGCGAGATCAGATCCGAGAGCGGGTTATTGCTCTGATTGAGAAAATGATGGGTTAAAAATTTGGGCTAATCGGGCAACCTCCACTACAGTTGACGTAAATGAAATGATCCATCACCCCTAGGAGTCATTGCTGTGCGCCCGATTCGTACTTTTAATGTCGCCCCCTCCCTCCCTCCCCGCTTAGAGCCCCTCCGCAAGCTGGCTTATAACCTCTATTGGGACTGGAATAGCGAAACCAACGAGCTGTTTCGACGGTTAGATATGGAGCGGTGGGAATCGAGTTGCCATAACCCGGTGCTGATGCTGGGTAGCCTCAGTCAGAAACGGTTGCAAGAAGTCGCAGAAGATGAAGGATTTTTAGCTCAGATGGACCGGGCAGCGCAGCAGTTGGATACCTATCTCAGCGATCGCACCTGGTACCGCAAAAATCGAGTCCCTGTTGCCAATGGTCAAGCTGCCAGTCAGCCCCCGCAGGAGTGCTATGCCTACTTTTCGGCAGAGTTTGGCTTAACCGATTGCCTCCCCATCTACTCTGGGGGGCTAGGGGTGTTGTCTGGTGATCACCTGAAATCTGCCAGTGACCTGGGGCTGCCCCTGGTGGGGGTTGGCTTGTTGTATCAGGAAGGGTACTTTGCCCAATATCTCAATGCCGATGGTTGGCAGCAAGAGCGTTATCCCACCAATGACTTTTACAACATGCCACTGCATTTAGAGCGCCATCCCGATGGCTCAGAGCTGAGAATTGCGGTTAATTATCCCGGTCGGGTTGTCTATGCCCGGGTCTGGCGGGTACAGGTGGGGTTGGTGCCCCTTTATTTATTGGATACCAACATTGAACCCAATAACTCTTACGACCACGATATTACCGATGAGCTATATGGCGGCGATTTGGAGATGCGCATTGATCAGGAAATCATGCTGGGTGTGGGGGGCATCCAAGCATTGCGAGCGCTGGGGCTAAAACCCAGCGTTTTTCACATGAATGAGGGCCATTCCGCCTTCCTGGCCCTAGAGCGCATTCGCATCATGATTGAAGAAGAGGGATTAAGCTTTACCGATGCTTACCAAGTCGCCAGGGCCAGCCAGGTTTTTACCACTCATACCCCTGTCCCCGCTGGGATTGATTTGTTTCCCCCCGATAAGGTGATCCATGCGATTGGTCATTACGCTGCCATTTTTGGCCTTTCCCGTGAAGAGTTCCTGGCGCTGGGGCGGCAACAAAAGGGAGATCTTACATCGCCCTTCAGCATGGCGATTTTGGCCATTAAAATGGCCAGCGTTGTGAATGGGGTCAGCCAGCTCCACGGCCAGGTTTCCCGCGCCATGTTCCAGAACCTGTGGCCCGGTCTCCCAGCAGAAGAAGTGCCGATTACCGCCATTACCAACGGGGTGCATGCCCGCAGTTGCGTGGCAAAATCAATCCAGAATCTCTACGACCGCTACCTGGGCCCCAGTTGGGCCGAAGCGCCTGCCACCAGCCTGCTGTGGGAACGGGTGAAAACCATTCCCGATGAAGAACTGTGGCGTAACCATGAACGCTGCCGCTCGGCGTTGATCATGTTTGTAAGGGAGCGCTTGCAAAAGCATTTGCGCGATCGGGGGGCCACCCCGGCAGAACTGGCCAAAGCCAGTGAGGTGTTAGACCCCACCGTTCTCACCATTGGCTTTGCCCGTCGATTTGCTACCTATAAGCGGGCCACCTTGTTTCTCCACGATCTGGAGCGAATTCGTGCCATTCTACTCGGTACGGGAGCAAGTGCCACCAGGCTAGGCAAGGTACAGTTTGTCATTGCAGGCAAAGCCCATCCCAAAGACAATCCAGGAAAAGATTTGATTCGAGACGTTGTGCATTTTACCCACGAGGCTGGCATGTCTCGCCATGTGGTATTTGTGCCCGACTATGATGTCTACGTTTCCCGGCTTATGGTGGCGGGCTGTGATGTCTGGCTCAATACCCCCCGTCGCCCCCGTGAAGCTTCTGGTACCAGTGGGATGAAGGCCGCGATGAATGGGTTACCCAATTTGAGTGTGCTGGATGGCTGGTGGGCCGAGGCCGATTATACCCGTACTGGCTGGGCGATCGGCCACGGTGAGGAATACGATGATCCCAACTATCAGGATCAGGTAGAGGCGGCCACCCTCTACAACTTACTGGAGCAGGAGATTGTGCCGCTGTTTTATGAGCAGGATGAAGAGGGCTTGCCCAGGGGGTGGTTGGCCAAGATGAAGGAGGCCATTCAGTTCAACTGTCCCCGCTTCAATACAGCTCGCATGGTGGGAGAATATGCCACCCGCGCTTACTTCCCTGCCAGCGATCGCTACCAAGTGATGTCTGCCCATGACTATGCTGCCGCTAAAGACCTGGCCCGCTGGAAAACCCATCTGCTGCAACATTGGCATGCCATAAAAATTCATGCGATCGAGACCTCCACGGCTGCAGACATTCAGGTCAACCAGGCAGTCGATGTCAAGGCTCACATCACCCTGGGCTCTCTCCGACCTGACGATGTGCAGGTGGAGCTGTATCAGGGTGCGATCGATGAAAAAGGCGAGATTGTCAATGGTATCCCCGTTACGATGCAGTACCAGGGATTGACACCAGACAAACTCGCCCTTTATACGACGACCATTGCCTACGGAGCCAGCGGCCAGCAGGGCTTATCTCTCCGGATTTTGCCTAACCCTCCCTATCTCAGCAGCCCCCACGAGTTAGGGCTGGTGATCTGGGCAACCCCTTGACCAGGGCCTGTGATCGACGAGCCCCACAATCCTGCAATTGGGTGGGTCATCTAATGAGAAAATAGGAGACTACTGATTGAAGACCGATAAAAAAACTATGGCCAGCATTCAATTTTCTAGAGGAGTGAACGAGGATGTCATTCCTGATGTGCGCCTGACCCGGTCACGGGATGGCAGTAGCGGCACCGCTACGTTCTACTTTGAGAAGCCCAATGCCTTGAGTAACTCCAGCACCGATGAAATTACTGGCATGTATATGGTGGACGAAGAAGGGGAAATCGTCACCCGTGAGGTGAAAGCCAAATTTATTAACGGCCAGCCTGAAGCGCTAGAAGCAACCTACATTATGCGTTCAGCAGATGCCTGGGAACGGTTTTTGCGATTTATGAGTCGCTACGCGGAAGAGAATGGGCTTGGGTTTAACAAGTCTGACTGAATGACCGACCTTCCCCATCCCGATACTGCTGAGTTTCCTGTTCACTGCGCCATCTTGACGGTCAGTGATAGCCGCACAGTTGCAACTGATCTCAGCGGCCAGTTGATCAAGCAAGCCCTGGAACAGGCTGGCCATCAAATCAGTGACTACACCCTGCTACCGGATGACCCTCTGCAAATTCGGCAGCAGGTGGAAGCCTGGAGCCAGCGCGATCATCTGGATGTCATTATTCTCAATGGGGGAACGGGGATTGCCCCCCGTGATACGACTTACGATGCGATCGCGGCCCTACTCGAAAAGCCCCTCCCAGGTTTTGGAGAGCTGTTTCGCTGGCTCAGCTACCAACAGATTGGATCCAGAGCCATGGCCTCCCGGGCGACGGCTGGTGTGTTTTGCTCTCGACTCATTTTTGTCTTGCCTGGCTCCCGTCATGGGGTGCAATTAGGGATGGAAGCCTTGATTTTGCCGGAATTGAGGCATTTGGTGAATCAGTTAAGGGGTTAAAAGCCGGGACGGTGGTTGGGCATAATGAAGAAAGTCAGCACGGGTCAGGAGGTGAAGCCATGACCATCAGTCAGCAACCTATGACACTAGATCAATATTTAGAGTATGACGATGGGACAGATACCCGTTATGAGTTGGTGAATGGGGAATTAGTTGCCATGCCCACTGAAAATGACATCAATGGTCGGATAGCCCTTTTTCTGGTGTTGCAATTGGCCCAGTTAGTTTCCTACCGATTGCTACGCTGTAATAGCACGGCGATCGCTGTCAGTGGTTCCCGTGCGACGACTCGCATACCAGATGTAATGGTGTTGACAGAAGACTTGGCA
>JBJTUO010000161.1:0-4182 GCA_046080785.1 Leptolyngbyaceae cyanobacterium
TACCTTCCAAAGCCCCCTTTCCCGCCTTTCTTCTTGGGCAAGCCCCCCATCGCCATCAACTCCGCGATCCCACTCTTACTATCCTGCAACTTGAGACCCCGAATCCGCTTTTGTTGATAAGCCTTAACCTCTGCCGCCAGGGGATGAGACGAATCAATTTTTAAGTGAGTCAGAGAGGTGACAAAAACCTGTTGATCATTCTCATCTACCAGAATCCCACACACGATACCCCCTACATCACCAGAGTAGTCGGTAAACGTGACTTCAAATTCCTGATTGGGCGAAACCACCTTGCCCTGATCGTGCAGCAGTCTCAAAAATTCCTTGCCACCACGCACCTTAAATGGAACCGTCTTTTTTAAGAGCTTAACCAGTATTTTCGCCTGTTTTTCGTCATCAATTTTCATGCCCTGTTCTCCGGTTCTACATCCTTTTACTGTATCGAATAACTTTATCGGAACTTGGCCATTCTGAACTAAAAAATCACTAGCAAGCCCAATATTTTTATGTACTAGCAGAGGATTAACCCCAAACCATGCCCCATAGTCTAATTCTCAACCTCCAACCCCGATCGCCCATTTCCCCCGGTTACCTGACCGGCAAACATTTCCATGCCCTGTTCCTCACCTTAGTTAGCTCCGTTGACCAGCAACTGGGCGATCGGCTACACGAACAAAAAACCGAAAAAGCCTTCACCCTCAGTCCATTACAGGTGGTCGGCAATAGGAGGGAACAGGGAACAGGAAACAGGGAGCAGGGAAGGAAGGCAAGAGGGAACAGGGAAGAGGGAAGAGAAGGGAGACAAGAAACGGTTCCCTCTCACCTGTCACCGCCCCCCAACTTCCTCCAGTACCATCACACCCAACCGATCCCGGCTGGAACCCTTTGTTGGTGGCGGGTCTCCTTGCTGGATGATGCCCTATTTGGCCATCTTACCCCCCTCTGGCTCAATCTGAATCCGGCTCACCCTTGGCATCTAGGCCCTGCCGATTTGGTGATTACCAGTGTTTTGGGCACACCCCAATCAACCCAACCCTGGGCTAACTTCAGTTCCTATACTCAACTCTATGAGCAGGCTTCCGATCAAAATCGCCAGTTGACCTTTGTTTTTTCAACCCCTGCTACCTTTCGTCAGGGTAAATATGATTCTGCGTTACCCACCAGAGAATGCGTGTTTAATAGTCTGCTGCACCGCTGGAACCGTTACAGTGGCATGCCCTTTTCTGATGCGATGCTGGAGTTTTTATTTCCCAGTTTTTTTGACATTCAAACTGAGTTGGTCAACCATCCCGATGGCAAGTGGGCCGGTTGCATGGGCACCATTAGCTTTCGGATTTTGGGAGACGCCGATGCGATCGCCATTAAACAACTCAACGCCCTAGCCGATTTTGCCCTCTATGCGGGTGTTGGACGCAAAACCCCGATGGGGATGGGAATGTGTAGGAGGGGATAGGGAACAGGGGACAGGGGATAGAGGACAGGGGATAGGGTACAGGGAACAGAGGATAGGGTACAGGGAACAGGGGACAGGGAACAGGGTACAGAGGATAGGGTACAGGGAACAGGGTACAGGGAATAGGGGATAGAGGATAGGGGAGCAATGATTCAATCCCATCGAGATTTAGTGGTTTGGCAGAAAGCTATGGATATGGTGGTGCAGGTTTATCAGCTAGCCCAACACTTTCCGTCATCAGAGACCTATCGGCTCACAGCGCAGGTTACCCGATCTGCGGCCTCGGTTCCGGCCAATATCGCTGAAGGTCATGGGCGAGGCCCTAACAAAAAAGAATACGCCCATTTTCTCTCAATTGCTAAGGGTTCCCTGATGGAAACCGAAACCTTTTTAATTCTGGCCATCCGTCTTCAATACGTTAATACTACTCAGGCCCAGCCCACCCTGGATCTAATCGTCGAAATCAGCAAAATGCTGACAACGATCCGCCGTCGTCTCCGCCCCGAACCCTAAAACCTATGTTTCAACCTGTTCCCTCGTTCCTGTCCCCTGTTCCCTCAATCCCCATAGACCTCTCATGATTGAAGAATGGAATATCCTATCTGTACCCTCTTCCCTGTCCCCTGTTCCCTCTATCCCTATTGCCGCCCTCAACCAATATGCCTATTGCCCCCATCGTTGCTGGCGTATGTTTTGCCTGGGTGGGTTTGTCGATAACCAGTACACCGTCGAGGGCACCAGTCTTCACGATCGGGTCCATACAGTGGGAGATAGCCAGCGAGAGGAAACCTGGCAAATTCGCGCGGTCTGGTTAAAGTCAGACCGATACCAACTGATTGGCAAAGCCGACCTGATTGAAGAAACAGATGGGTGCTGGTATCCGGTGGAATATAAACGGGGCCAGCGGGGAGAGTTTGACAACGACGAGTTGCAGGTCTGCGCCCAGGCCCTCTGTCTGGAAGAAATGACCGATCGCCCCGTTGTTCAGGGTTTTATCTACTATGCCCAATCTCACCAGCGGCAACCAGTGATGATCACCGATGAACTGCGGCAAACCACGATCGCCACGATCGAAGCGGTACGTCAACTCCTCACCACCGGAACCATGCCACCCCCGATTTACAGCAAACGCTGTCGCGGTTGTAGCCTCTATTCCCAGTGCCTACCCCAGGCAGCGGAGAAGGTCAGGCGATACCGTGAAGCCAACTAATCGAGTGACAAGAGTCCCCTCTCCCCTACCCCCTGTTCCCTCTTCCCTGTCCCCTGTCCCCTCTCCCCTCTCCCCTCTTCCCTCTCCCCTACCCCCTGTTCCCTCTTCCCTGTCCCCTGTCCCCTCTCCCCTACCCCCTTACTCCCATGGGCACTATTTACATCACCCAAGACGATGCCTTTATCGGCAAAACAGACGAACGCATTACCGTCCGGGCCAATAAGCAAACCCTGCTGGATGTGCCAATGATTAAGGTCGATGGCGTTGTGGTATTGGGGCGAGCTACGGTTTCTCCCGCTGCGGTCATCGAGTTGTTAGAACGCAAAATTCCCCTCAGTTTTTTGACTGGAACGGGCCGTTACCTGGGGCGATTAGAGCCAGAGTTAAACAAAAATGTCTTGATCCGAGCGGCCCAATGGCAGGCGATCGCGCCCTCACCCGCCGCCACCCATCTGGTGCAGGGCTTCATTCGGGGCAAGCTCAAAAACTACCGCAATACCCTACTGCGAGGGCAGCGGGAAATTCCTAACCTGGATCTGCAACCAGCTCTGACCCAGTTGGAACATGCGATCGCGCCAATCAATGGCACAACTGAGATCAATTCTCTGCGGGGGTTAGAAGGGGCTGGCAGTGCGGCTTACTTTGGTTGTTTGAATCGGTTGATTCGAGTGGAGGGCTTTCAGTTTGAGGCTAGGCGACGGCGTCCACCAACAGATCCGGTCAATGCCCTGCTGAGTTTGGGCTATGCCCTGTTGCGTCATGATATTCAAAGTGCCATTAACCTGGTGGGGTTTGATCCTTACCTGGGTTATCTCCATACCGAGCGTTATGGCCGTCCGTCGTTGGCGCTAGATTTGATGGAAGAATTTCGCCCGATCGTGGTGGATGCGGTTGTCTTCAGTAGCCTAAATCGCCGCACGATCGGGGTTCAGGACTTTGTGACTGAACCCTTGAGTGCAGCGGTTTCTCTGACACCAGAGGGGCTGCGGGCCTTTCTCAAGGTATACGAACAAAAGAAACAATCAAAATTTAAGCATCCAGTGTTGCAAACTCAATGTACCTACCAGGAAGCATTTGAAATTCAAGCCCGGTTGGTGGGGAAATTTTTAATGGGCGAAACAAGTCAGTACCCACCTTTGGTGCTAAAGTAGGGCGTTATTTTATGCAGATGGTCATTGCTTACGATATCCCTGATGATAAACGACGCACCAAAATTCATAAGATCCTAAAATCCTATGGGCAATGGATGCAATACAGCTTATTTGAATGTGATCTCACAGAAACACAATATGCAAAGCTACGATCGCGCCTTAATAAATTGATAAAATCAGACCAAGATAGCATCCGGTTTTACTTTCTCTGTGCCTGTTGTAAAGCAAAGGTAGAACGAATCGGGGGAGAGTCTGTCAGGGATGAATCTATCTTTTTTGTGTAGTCAAAGCGCGGGTAGGGGGGTGTTTAAGGGGCTAATCGCTGTAGCAGGCTTGAGTTGCGCTGAGGGTGGGCGATCGGGCGGTTT
>JBJTUO010000162.1:0-5997 GCA_046080785.1 Leptolyngbyaceae cyanobacterium
TGTCGTACTGGCCTGGGAGCCAGCGTAGGAGTAGATCCCAAACAAGAAATTAAGGGCGAAGGGCTGGTGGGACTGACTGGCAGTTTTATGTATGCCGGTGCAGAGCGAGTCATCGCCAGCTTGTGGAGCGTGGATGACGCAGCCACCACCGAATTAATGCAACTGTTTTACCGCAATGTGTTTGAGAAAAAAATGCCCTATGCCGCAGCTCTGAGACAGGCGCAACGGCAGATGCAGGCCAACCCCCGCTGGCGAGAGCCTTATTACTGGGCGGGCTTTATCATTCAAGGAGAGTGGCGGTAGACTCACTCCGCTAGCAACCCTGCGGCCCAGGTCGCATCCGCTTCTGGTAGGGGTGGCTGAATCGGCTGAGTGTAATCGATCGCCAGATAATACCGGCCTCGATCGTAGACCAGGCCCAGTATTGCTTGTAAGTCCAGCATCGGTTCCTCATCTGCTGGCGTGAGCGGAATGGAGAATGGAGGAATTCTCTGGCGCAGATTAAACGCATAGAGTTGGGCCGAAGGACGACGATCGCTACGGCTCACCAAAATTCGGTAGTCAGACTGAATGTCTCCTTTGATGGGTAAGGGTTGCCCCCCTCGCAACAGGTCGATCTCAACCAGATGGGTCAAACTTGCCAATACCTGATTCCGCTTCCGTTCATAAGCCTGCCGGCCCTCCCCTTTTCGCTTGTTTTTAGGAGAGAGAAGTTCGATCGCCGTGATCACGGCTCCTGTTTTGACCTCACGGATTTCCAGATACCGTTCCTGCACTTCCTCCACCATTGGGACAGTTACGGTAATCGGCTCCGATAGCGGCAGCGTCGCCGTCCCCCCAGTGGGCATCTCCCCATCCCTTCGTTTAGCAACGACAGAGACATCTGGAATTCCGACCAGCAGGCTATCGTCTCCACTAAAATAAGTTCGCTTTTCAATTGCAACCCGGTATTTTTCACTCAGGTTTTCTGTCAGATCATCTGCAATCGCCACAATCAGTCGACTATGGACTTCTGACCATAGATCCGGATTTTCTAGATAGGGATCCATTCCTGGAAAGGGCGATCGCATAGCTTTATCTCCAGCATCAGCTATCTCTGATCATGACTCGAAATTAAAAAATTGCTCCATAGTCAACAGACCATTTAGACTACCTGGCGGGCTGTTGATTGAGTCCACAACAGGAAGAAATGGGGGACTTGCCCAGACCATCAATGTCTTTAGCATCCCGGCCCGTCTGAATTGACTCCAGCAAATAGCCCCAGATCTGATCCAAGGTTGGACTTGGCTGCTGACGGCGCAACTCCATCAAAGGGGTTAAAGCGTCAAACCAGATACCATTGCGGGCCAAGAGAAGCAATTTGTCTGTTGACGATTGAGCCTGACTCAACTGATTCTGTAAATTTTTATCTGGCTCAATGCGTTGGATCCACCCATTCACAGTCATATCTCCAGAGCGATCGCTACGACTGCAAACGATAGAAAATATCCAGCGATATTGTTTACCAACCTGCAATGGTGGCACTTTATCAGGCAATTTTACCCCAATGATCCCTGGGATTTGGCTTTGATCAATTGTGAATATGCCGCTGTTGTAAACATCGTTCTCCTGCTCATCGATCAAGACAAACTCCGCTAGTCGCTTACCTTGATAAGGTACGTAAAACCAGAAGGTAGGATGGCCACTGGTGGTTTGCCCAAATGGTTGATAGGCATCAGCAGGAGTCGGCACCAGGGCAACCACAACGGATGGATGGACTGACACAGCCGGACAAAAGCCACTGGTTCCGCCACCGTCACGTCGCCCGCCAGATGGAACACCGACATTAACAGGCGGCTTTTTAGGGGGTGGCCAGAGAATCGAACGCAGCCACTCCAAGGGATTCAAGGCTATCAGTTGGGAATCTGTAATGGCAGGCAACGGTGCTTCACCGGAAACGGCATCCGTCAAATGACCAAGCAGCAGAAGCAGTATGCAGGTAAAGAAAACAGAGCGCAAGAGGTGCTGCAAGCAATTCATAGGTGTTTATCCATGCAGCAGGTGGGGCATATAGTTATACTACCGACGAGTCTGGAGCTTAGTGTAACCGATCACACTGATCCAGGCGATCGCCATTGCCAGCCCAGATGGAAACAGTGGTAACCAGAGAAGGGCCGAAAATGCCAGAAAGTACAGCCCAATTAGAACGCTAACTGCAACTCCCAATGCAATCAGAGCGATGATGGGCCGTTTTACATACCAGGCAATCAGCCCACCGATCAATCCTGAAATTAGAATTAACAGTCCATCCAGCCATTGCGGTAAGAACCAGAGCGTGTTTCTCTTTTCAGTATTGGGGCCATCGACTCCCTCGATCGCGCTTAAAATCTGACTGATCATTTGGGCCTGGAGATAAATTCCCCGTGTATCTTCTGGCTTTTTGCTGAAGGGAGTCGTCCAATTATCACTTTTTTGTCGAGCTGTGATCCCAATTAAGATGATTTTGCCTTCAATTTCTTTTTTTAGATTAGAAGCCTGACTGGACTCTTTGGATAAAAAGGTCGATAGAGAAATTTTCTGGGAATCAGGAATGATGTTTATAGAGCCAGCGTACTTACGGTAATTGAGTAAAAGTTGAACTCCTCTGGTGTCAATATGCTGGTATCCGCCTGAATGGGATTGAAGCCAGGGAAAAAGCTGAGTGATTAAATCATCCGGCGATCGCCTCAGGTAGTGAGCCGCAACTCTCAGACTAAAGGCAAACTCAGCCTGACATTCAACGTCAGGATTTTGCTCCATTTTTAGAAGATGACGACGCAGCACTCCGTCTTGATCCTTGATAAAGTCGCTAAAGCTGAGGCGGTCTAAGGAGAAAGATTTATCTGGTAAACTATCTGGCTGTGCACGTTTCAACGAGCTAAACCACTCTGGGGGCGGTGTACCCTCCAAATCCCTGTCGTCTGGGTTGGGTGGGTTTGGGTCAGGAACTTTGCAAATCGTAATTAATTTTTTATTGTTCTCATAATGATCAACTAACTTCTGCTTTTTTTTCAGGGTGTCAGAGCTGTCTTTTGAATAGCCAAAAACGGGGTACTGACGGTAGACATCCAGACCGATCGTGCGGGGATTGTAAGATTTTAATTTTTCTAACAAGTCAGAGAGGGCTATGTCTGATAATGATGCAGACCCAGTACCTTGATCAGGGGGTTGGGCTGTGATGTCTTTGTCATTGATTTCAATCAGTGTCAGGCGATCGTCTGGTCTTGCATCTGGCCGCCCTCGCATAAATTGGTCATAGACAGCGAGTTCAGGCACCTGTAGCAGCCCAGATAAGCGAATCGCCGTCACTAGAACGGCACCAACTGTACTAATCAAAAGTGAGGCGTAAAGGAAATTTTTTGGAGGAGGGGGGAGCGGTGGAGGAGGGGGAGCGGGGAGACGCTCTAACTGCTCTTGACGATCGCGGATTGATCGTTCCAAAGCCTGTTTTTGGCGGCGCAAACGGTTGCGTTCAAGCGGATTGGTTGCATCCCGCAGTTCATCTTCTACTTCTTTAAGCAGTCGATAATCTTCTTGGAGTTGATTTTCTAGATGCTGCCGATCCATTCGCTCATGCCTTTATCCGCCTCTTTCACCACCAAAGACAGTTACAAACCCTTCTTGGCGAAAATGTTGATCATTTGTTAGGGATTCCTGCAGATTAAGTTGCCGCATAGTATGCATGGCAATGCAATCAGTCAGGCTGTAGCCCTTGTCAAGGCGTCTTTCATATAACTCCATCCCAGCCAAAAATGATTCACGGCTTTGGGGAATGACCTGTATATCAGAACGCTTCATAATACGTCGAGTAAACTCAACAACCTGCTGCCTTCGAGCCCTTCCAAACCCAGAGTAGAAGGTTAGAACCTCAGTTAAAACTTCATCTGTCGTGACAATACTAATCCCACTATGAGATCGCGTCCAGTCCATGACAGCCTGATGCCACTGATCAGATGGACTAAGAGATGCGACCCAATAAAAGGTATCTGCAAATACACGACTCATAAAGGACGCTTGGGTGTGCCGTAGATGTAGTGGTCATGTTGTGCCGCTCCATCTCCTGGTATTTGGTTGACCTCTGTAGCCGTTAGATTTTGAGTGAATTCAGCCATCAATTCCCAGAGAGGTTGCTCCGGTTCAGTTGTCTTGGGGGCTTTACTCAGCCTGTTTACCCACTTCTGCCATGCCGCTTTTAGATTAAAGCCAGTACCCAGCTCAAATTCACCCTCATAGTTCACTAACAGAGGTACGATCGGCAAAGATACTTTAATTTTGTGCTTCGCATCCAGAGCCGGATCCTTTACAATTTCAACCACTTTTGCCTGGGTCGGTGGCAGTTCGGGTAACCGCTCTTCCAACACCGCCCACATTTGTTGAACATCGGTTTCTGACAATTCATTCTGGTCGATCGCGGCTAACAACCGTTGAGTCAGAGTCGTTTGGGCTTGATTGAGTTGACTGACAACAGCTTCTAAGACCTGTTGTTGTGTGGGAGGGTACTGAGCCAAAAGGGCTTGCTGAGATTCGGTTAATTGCTGATAAATCAAGCTCTGACTGCCCAAAATCCAATCTAATTTTTGATCCATTTGACTGAGCTGTGTGCCAATTTGTTGAACTTGGGGAGTGAATGGGCCAGCAAGTTGAGCAGATAGATCATTGTATTCTTGGCGATAGCGATGGGCTGACTCACGTAATGCTTCAATCTCTCGTCGATACCGGCTTTTGATAATAGGATGGGTTTCTAACCGTAGCGCATCTTCCAGGTCTTTAAGCAATTCCTGGTCTTGACTAAGATGGTCAACCAGATCTCGTAATCGGTTTTCCAAGATAGGAGACTGCATCAGAGAGCCCCTTTTAACAGCAGGATGCTCCCATTATGAGGGATTGGAGGTTGAATCTCCATTCTCTTGGCCTAATTTTGCCTGTTAAAACTCAAACCATCAGCCTAAGCTGAGAAGTTCTCAACCTTTTGCGCTACTGTAGAGGCTAGACTTTAGTTCAGGGTGCTTTTCTGAATTAAAAAGCGTCAACGACTTAATATTACGTTGCATCTAGTCCATGGCAATCCCTGGTTCACGCCCCCCCGCTGCTCGACGATCGTCTACTTTGCTATGGCCCAGGCAGGGGCGATCGCTGGCTTTGGGCTAGTTGTAATGTCTTCACGTTTGATCCCTGAGGCAATCAAGGCTGGAGTTAATCCTTCCTCAAAGTTATCTTCTTCGATAATGACCTGGTTATCAACCAGACGGGCATGAAACAGGATGGTATCCATCCACCGCTGCTTATCCCAGCCTGTAGCCAGGATAAGAAAATGACCAGAATCCAGATCACAGACAGGATAGAGCTTGATCGCCTGGAGTCGGGGCTGGTCAACGGTTACCGCCTGTATCGTTTGCTTGAGAATGTCTGCGTAGCTTAGTGGGTGATCCATTGGAGAATCTCCTCCCGGCTGGGTTCGTAGACTAATAAGTTGATTCTATTCCGCCCGATCGCCAACTGAAAAATCGGTTTTTGAAAATGCTTGAGGTAAATCTCCTGGCTGACAGCTAAAAATAGCTGTCGCTCTGGGTCTTGCTCCTCTAGTGCCCATTGATAAAGCTGGAGTTGTCCCATTGTTTTTTCTAGTTCACTAATGACTGAGGGGGCATCAAAGTCTTTGACTTCTACGGCAATCTTACGTCCCTGCTTTTCAGCAGTGAAGAATTTTTCGGCTCCCAGGTCAGCTTTAAGGAGAGTTTGTTCCAGTACCAGGATTAACGGATCATCCGTGATGGTTCAACCATCTTTTTCGAGTGTGCGACGCAGAGGAAAGTGTAAATCGTCTCGCTTGGACATTGTAATTACTGTCCGTTCGCCGATTTTGGGAAGGCAAGAGGAATTAAAGCCTTGAGGGGCAAAGAATAGAGCGATTGAGCCAGTAGGTCAGCAACGAAGGTTGTTGGGAGGTAGGCTAGAGAGCAGTTTTTGAGACTTCAGGGT
>JBJTUO010000163.1:0-4353 GCA_046080785.1 Leptolyngbyaceae cyanobacterium
CCACGCTGAGTGATAGGATTGCCCTCAAACATACTGAGAGAAATCCAATGGCAGAAACGCTTACTGGACAACCTCCTTTATTTGGCGGCGGTACGGGTGGCCTGCTCTCCAAAGCCGAAGTCGAAGAAAAATACGCAATTACCTGGACCAGTCCCAAGGAACGAGTCTTTGAGATGCCAACTGGTGGCGCAGCAACAATGCGGCAGGGTGAAAACCTACTGTACATTGCTCGCAAAGAGTACGGCATCGCCTTAGGCGCTCAGCTCCGCAAGATGAAGATTACTGATTACAAAATCTATCGCATTCTTCCCGGCGGGGATATTGAGTATCTGCATCCGGCAGATGGAGTTTTTCCTGAAAAGGTCAATCCAGGTCGCACAGCTGTGAATAGCGTTCCACGTAATATTGGCAGCAACCCCAACCCTGCAAAGGTTAAGTTCAGCGGTAAGATGACCTACGATCCCTAACAAGGGGTTCTTAAATCACTTACAGATTGCCTCAGAAAATCTAGATTTTTTGAGGCAATTTTTGTTGTTTTTGATTTTGACAGCCCGTCGGCCAAGCTCCAGCTTGGTAATGCAGCCCCTAGATTGTGCCTATGCCCCCCCTTCTCCCGTTCCCTGAGCAAAGCCGAAGGGGGGCAGGGGCTTTCCATTCTGCCAGACCCAGCGAAACCGCATCGGCTTCTTCAATGTCGCTCTTGTCGTAGGTCGGGTTGACCCAAAGCAACCCAACACCCATAAACATTCCTGGTATGGGAGATGGCAAATCCGACCAAAGCTGGAGAAGTGCGATCGCGACATTGGTTTAGTGTCGAAAACGCGATCGCTCAATTAATCCATTTTTGCCTGCAACACCTGTAATGCGGTGAGTTGCAACTCTGGAAAGAGTGCTGAAATGATGGGCTGATTTCCCTTAAAAACCGCCTCTTCATACAACCCTGCTACCCACGTCAGTACCATCACCTGCCCTGCAGTTGGATCGACCACCCAGTATTCCTGGATTCCCCGCGCTGCATATTCTGATCGCTTGTAACGATAATCCCGCTGCTCATTTTCGATTCCTGGCGACACCACTTCCACAACCAGTGCTGGAGGAGGCATATCCATTAGCAAAATGCTTCTCGCTGCTCCCTGGAGTGCCGCCGCCGCTGCTTCCGTCAACACCATCAGATCGGGAATCCGTGCAGTTGCCCGATAACCACTCACCACAATTTCAGTTTTGATTCGGAAGCGATCGGGTGGCACAAACTGGCTGAGAGCAAACATGAGGATCACGACAATTAACCCATTAATGTCGCTCTCTGAAGGCATTTCCACCAATTCTCCGTTCACTAATTCGTACCGAATATCGGTACTATCGTTATAAACCAGATATTCTTCCAGAGTAAAGTATCTTTGAACTGGTGTTGGATTAGCGGCTTGAGTCATGGGTGAGTTCTCAGAACGATGCTGTGACTATTGTAGTTAACTGTCCGATCGCTCTGAAACCTGCGGCGGCGGGTTTTCTCTGTATAGCCGCGACTTCAGCCGCCAGGCTGACTAAACCGTTTTATGCCCTATTCTCCCGATTTCCAGTTGTCGTAGTAAGTCTGCATCAAATCAACGATCGCCTGCCCAATCGTAGAATAGGCCTCGTCGGGTAAGTTAGCCAGAGAAACCCTGACAGACCATTTAGGGGCATCAAAGCCACCCCCAGGAAGCAGAACGATGCCATAGTTTTGAGCCAGTTGAAACACAAAATCCAGTGGATCAATAGCCTTCACCAGGTATTCCACAAAATCTGAGCTGTAGGTTGCAATGGCAAGGGCCAGCAGGTCGATGGTGGTGTAGTAGTGGGTATGATTGAGCCCATCGTGGGATTCTATGTTTAGAGCCTGATACAGGTCATTAAATCGCCTGCCTACAATTGCCTGACAGGTTTTTTTATACCCATTCTCCCGATCGAACAGACAAAACAAAGAAAACAGCATCATTTGAATCTGTTGCGGCGTCGAAAGCCCCGCTGTGTGGTTCAGCGCAACGTTGCGGCTATCGGCCACCATGCGATCGATAAATTTGAGGCGTTCAGGTGCAATAGTTATGCCTTGATAGCGCTGATTCAAGGTATGGGTCTTTGGTTCTGGTAGGGCCGCAATCAGGCGATCGATGACATTGTGCTGATGCAGGGCAACCACCCCTAAGCGCCAGCCGGTTGCGCCAAAGTATTTTGAATAGGAGTAGACCGTAATCGTATTCTGGGGCAGCACCGCCATCAAGGAGTGAAAGCCATTGACAAAGGTGCTGTAGACGTCATCCGTAATTAAAATCAGGTCAGGGCGTTGGGTGTTAACCAGCTCAACTAACTGGGCCATCGTCTCAGGTTGCAGTCTTACCGATGAGGGATTGGAGGGATTACAAAGGAAGAAGGCCTTGACCTCAGGATCGGCTAACTTATCAAGTTCTGCTTTGGGGATCTGCCAGTGCAATCCTTCCCAGGCTTCTACCGCTACCATGACAAACCGAAAAGGATTGAGTGCAGGAATTTCTAAGTAGGGTGTAAAAATCGGGACGCCAAGGGCAATGGTGTCGTGCTTATGGAGAATTTTGTTTTCCAATAAAGAGTTGAAGATGTAGCAAATCGCAGCGGTGGCCCCTTCCGTCGCAAACAAGTCATAGGTGCCTGGTGGCTGCTGGCGATCGCAGAGCTCCTGAACCAGGTATTGCTGCACAACTTTTTCCGTATTTCTCAGCATCCGCACCGGTTCAGGATAATGGTCTCCCAGAATGCCTTGAACCAGTTCATGCACAAAATCATCCAGATCCAGGTTCAGTTCAGTCTCTACGTAGGTCAGGCAATTCTGCAAAAAGGCGATGCCCACTTGCTGTGGCCGTTGGGCCAAAAATTGCTGCAAGCGATGGGCGATGCCGGGTTGGGGAGGGATTCCACCCAAATGGGGGGCGGCAATCATCTGGTGGGATGCTTCCACGGCAAACAATCCCAATTGAAAAAAGCCCTCCCTGGGGGTAGTGGCTAACCAGTTAGGGTTGCCCCGCCCCGCATTGAGCATCATTCGTTCAGCATGACTGTTTGCCAGTTGAATTAATTCATCTTTAAGCTGAAACGGGCTCAGAGCAGCATATTTTTGTTTATCCGCTTTATTCATTGCAATCGATGAGATGGGCCTAGCCAAGCATCAGGTTGCAGCCCTCTGGAAAGAAGAACGCAACAGATCTAAATTCCATTGTTTACCCTCCCTGGAAAAAACTCAATCTAAGGGGGTGTTCGCCAGGGTGAGAGAGAGACAGGCTTTTTACGGCGGGAACTTTAATCAGCCCGACTCGTCTATCACCATCAGTTTCCCCATAGAGAATGGTCTAGCTAGGTGTTATCACTCATTTCACTCTGCTACGGTCTATAGTAAATAGTGAAACCCCAGTGGGGAATCGCCCTAACCGATTCATCAACCTATCCCAAACAGTTCAACCGCCTATGTTTTCTAAAGCTGCATTGAGAAAAACCCTGCCCGGTCTGGCGATCGCCGGTTGCCTGGTCGCTGGTCTACCCTCCCTTACCCAGGCTCAGTCCAATCCTGGTTTAACCCTGTGGGGGGGCATTCAGCGCGAGGATAATCTTAACTATTACTTGGATTTTGGGGGTAAACCAGGCGGTTGGGACCGCTACCGCCTCAGAATTCCCCAGAAAAAAATGAAACTGGCGGTTGCCCAGTTTGCCATTGCCTACCCCAACTACTACAAGGGAGAGTTTGATCCCAAACGGGTAGAAGTGCTGGTCAAAGGCAAATCAGTGCCGCTTCAGGAAGTCAACTGGAATAAGGAAAATAATCTAATTGAGATCTTCCCGGTTGATCCCGTGCCAGCGGGTAGCAGTGTTGAAATTCAGTTAGAGAATGTGAGAAACCCATCACCAGGCGGCATGTACTATTTCAATCTCCAGGTGCTCTCCCCTGGAGACGTGCCCTTATTACGCTACTTGGGCACCTGGGTGATCTCGATCTCCTGATCCTTAGCTTGTTTTCCCGTGACTCTCAGTGCTACGATAAAAGACTGTGACTTTTTACAATAGCTGTTTGCAACCCCGGAGCGTGTAGCCATGACTCAAAGAACCCTGGGAGGAACCCGACGGAAGCGCAAGAGAACGTCTGGTTTCCGGGCCAGAATGCGGACTAAAAATGGGCAGCGAGTCCTCAAAGCGCGGCGCAAAAAAGGAAGGGCACGGCTGTCAGTATCTTGACTCGTTTGGGTTGTGGGCTTGATGGAGCGTAACTGTGACCTTGCCAAAAGCAAACCGTCTGCGACGACGGCAACACTTTAGCAGGGTTTATCAGCAGGGCCGTCGGTCGCGGTCTCAGCA
>JBJTUO010000164.1:0-6770 GCA_046080785.1 Leptolyngbyaceae cyanobacterium
GCCAGATCGCCCTTCAGGCTGCTGCTCGAAGCTCCCCGCACCAACTCAAAGGTGTGGGTAAACTGCACCATGCTCGTGCAAGCTTCCGTCTTGTAGCCCCGGATGTAGGGAACGAAGTTTTCGCCAAAGGCATTCTGATATTCATCACTATCAAGATAGGAATCAATCTCTGCCTCGAAGCCCTTGGTATCCAAAATCGTGCTGTGCATCCGCATCTCTTCCAGATCCAGCGGTGGACGACCCAGTAAATGACGGAAGTTCAGTTCGATCGCCCGATAGCGAGCACAACTGGTAAAAAACCGAGAGCGATACAGGTCGGACTTCGCTACCGCCCGGACGAATTCGCGAACACTCAACTCATTCCCTTCGGTTCGCTAACGCTATCAGCAGCGTTTTTCAGCTTGAAGTGATCTATCCGTAGCGTATAACCATCTCTTATGCCGCTATCCATAGTAGGCAATTGAGAAGTCAGACACTACCTGTGAAAAATGAGCGAACCGAGGGTCATTCCGCTTGAACTGCGATTCCGGCACGGTAAGCCGCTCACTTTCCATCACATAAGCATTGCCCAACACCTGCCGATAGACGGCTCGAATGATGATTTCGGCTTCTTCCTGCGAGCGGCCGGGCACCCACTCAACGGGAGGGGTTTCATCAAATAGGCTGACCCCCAAACGTGACGCTGGTCCAAAAGGCATTACAAGGTATCTCCAGACAAGTAACACAGCCAAATGAGAGGATCTGAGTCATCTCAAACACCTCTAGGGTTTAATAATCCCATACTGGGAGTAAAGAAACTAGTCAGAGAACGGTAAAGATGAGTGAAAGCAATAAATCTTGAGATTCTGTTATATTTGTTCGCTCGAATGAGTTCAAAGGTGTGGTAGGGCAAGGTTTTCAATCCAAGTAGACATGGAAGTTTAGGACACATTCTCGTAAACTTGGAATGGGTCATCGGCATGCACTTAGTAGGTGGCTAGATGGACACCGTAGCCTACTGGAGGCTGACCAGTTGGCTAATCATCAGTCCCAATGAGGGCAGTCCCAGAATTAACATCAAACCAGCGGGCATAAATTTGCGCGTTTTGAACCACCGCATCATAAATGCCACCAGCAATATGACCGTCACCCCCACCGCTGCCAGCACTCCCCAGGATTGTCCCTGGAATTGCACGAGGGCACTGATCAGCAACAAAATGCCACAGCCACAGCCCGCAAATAGTGAAACCTTACTTTGGGCTTGGACATACCCTAAAACACCGCCCACGCTGGCAAGGATGCCATAGGCGATCGCCGCCATTAAACCCGGATTGATTGTTGTTAGTTCCATGAAATTGTTGTTAATTACCTAAAAAAGTCATTCGAAAAATCGATAGGATCCCCTCACCTCAGTTCAACCCAGTATCACAGTATCCTCAGGAGTGATGCCCAATTCACTCCTGAGGATCAAAGCGAGAGCGAAAACTACCATACTTTAACCAGTATTGTTTTAAGGTATGGCAGGGTGTATGCAAACTAGCCTTGGCTCGATACAAAATCACCTGTCGATGATCTCCCATCCAGAGCTTCCCAACCGGATCCACTGAAATAACAGTGCCTCCCAATGCCGCAATGCACTGATCGAACCGCTCAACAGCACTGTAGTCAACGGTTTCAAAGATAAAGAAGTTGCCTGAGCAAATCAGATGACGACTCCGAATCCAGCACTGCATTTTTTTCTGTGCTTCGGGGGGCAGCATCTTAGGTTCAACGGATTCAGGACAAGTCGGAGCAAGATCAGTAAATAGTTGGGACTTCATGGGCAAAACTCTCCTGTTTTTCAAACCGTAACGGACCAAAAGTCGATCCCCAAACCTGTTGGTGGGTGTTCACATCTAAGCCCCTATCCAGGCTAACCCAGGTTGTTTCGGTGATTTCAACGTAACTATCTAAATAAGTCTGGCAACCATTCTTTTCGATTAAGCAAAGATTTCCAGGCTCTACACTGCCCAGAAAACGATCGACCTCTCGCTTGAACACCATCGAGCAGTGATGGCGACGCTCAATACATTCTGGAGTAATGGTCCTGAGGATATTCAAATCACGCCCCGAGCCAGCGTAGTATATCGGATTCTTTAAACTATAGTTTTCGATGTAAATGTGATCATCCTGGTCAATTAGACGATGCACACCCTGCCGATAAGGACGCCACAAATCGTAGTCATAAACCTGTTCCGAGTAGAGTCCAATTCCAGAAAAAAAGTCGAATGCTAAAGGACGAAAAAAAACATGAATATGGGCGAAATCTTTGGAGTTTTCCAGCGCCTGTTTCGCATTGCTGAAATCTCCTGCCATCCAACGCGCCAGAGTGATCAAATCATTCGATGTGACTTCAGAAGGATACACGGGAGTCGATAATATAGAGAAAACTACAACCAATTAGAACCGAATCAAACATGCACAATAAACTAGCTCAAACCGTCAACTAATCAATTACTCTTTAGCCACTTGACGAATCTCCGAAGAAAATGATGCTGTAACAACGCCTGTCCCAGCGCTGGTTTTGATCAGAGACACCCGACAACGGACATTGGGATTGACAAACCAAATTTTTTCTTCGGCAGCAGCGCGATCGTAAGCCGTAATGAGTACAAAGGTATCATCTTCCGTCAGGGTGTAGTCACCGATCGCCGCGATCTCTTCAGCGTAACCTTGATCGCGCAGGAGTTTGCCTCGATTGGACTGATATGGATCAGGAATCGGCACCAAGACACAAGTCCCTTTGACCACTTCACTGTCCTCCCAGTCCGATTGACCTTCCCAACTCATGCGGAAGGGTGCAACCACTGTTTGGGGATCGACATTATAGGATTTACAGAGGTCGATCACGGCTGGGTCATCCGCTGAGAGCGAAACAATATCAATCTCAGACTGGACGGCTTCAAAATGACCGAACGCCAAATGATGGGCACTGCGCTGCGATCGCCAGCGTCCAATCGAATTCGCCACAAACTCCGTAATATCCATCAACGTGTTGATTTCTGCTATGAGGGACGATTCAGCTTTTCCAAGAAGAGTCTGATCAGTCTTGGCAGCTTAGATAGTTCTAGAATTTCGGACTCAGCTAACAATAGCGAAGCGAATTCTTCCAGTTCTGGGACAGCAGACACCTGAGCTGATTCGCCACCTACCAAGATAATTTCAGGCAGGGCAGATTTCCCAAAATCAGCCTCAAATGGCACTGGTTCCGTGTAATGGGAAAAATCGATGAAATGCCTTCAGAATAAGGATTTTGGCGATTTACCTCTAAAATGGCTGCAATACTTGCACTATGGGCGTTTCGGGCAATGTATCCCATCAGGCGGAACCAGTGCCCCCTCAAATGGAGGCAGGGGTTATGCGTCTATCTTATAAACTTCTCGATCTTCCAACGCTACAGAAGTATTCCACAATCCCTGGGCTGGAAGCGATAAAGAAAGAGCATCGATCTGCACAACCTTGCCACCTTTGCGGTTGATAAATTAGAGAGTCAGACAGAATTGAGCTGTGCCGTTGTCACTATTTCCAATCGCTCAACTGACGCTCCCACACTAACGCGACCAACCGATCAATCGCCCTAAGCGACCTCAGTGACACTGAGAATCTTACCACCCGTCTTCTGAATGTTTTGAATTTTCTGAGATAGCTGATCATATCCCACTTCAAAAGTCGCCGCACTTTGGGTCACACGTGGTCCATAGTTGGCTTTAGAAACCGCAATCCGGAAACGCTTACCCCGACTGCTGGAAGCACCCGAAGCACCAGCAGGAGAAACGATCTTGGTCGGCAAATTACTGCCCAGATCACTGATGAGCTTTGCCGACTTACCCACATCATTGGCCGCGAAACCACGCATTAGCGCAAAAGTACGGTTGAACCCAACATTTTTGATGCCCGTTTGGGTGCGATTGCCACGGGTAGATGGCACAACATTTTCACCAAAACTCAGAATATATTCTTCGCTAGCGAGGTAAGAATCAATCTCGGCTTCGTAGCCATGGCTGTTGTAAGTTTGCACATGCTCCGAAATTTCGGCTTGATCCTGCGGGGCACGACCCAGCAAATGCTTGAAATTCAACTCCACAAAACGATAGGGAGAAGAGGTTTCAAAAAAGAGTGATCGGTAGAGGTCGGACTGAGCCACTGCCCGGACAAAATCTCTGACGGTAATATCGCCATTGCGCAACTGGGACTCCGCACTGATGAGCCGCTGGTTATCCATGACATGGGCATTGCCCAACACTTGCCGATAGACTGCCCGGATGACGGCTTGCAGATCGTCCTCTGCCTCATTGGGGCGCAGTTCAACGGATTCTGCTTCGATCCAAAGTGCCATAATAAATGTCTCCTAAATTTAGTGTTATGTTCAGAAAAAGGGTCAATAAAAAGCCGTTATCGGGGGGCAATGCCCACCCGATTGGCGATCATGAAATCTCGGTAATGCTGACAATTTTGCCAGAGGTACGGTTAATGCGTTGGATTTGGGGAGTCATCTTACTGGCTGGAACGATGTACTCCGTGGTGCTGATCCGGCGAGGGCTGTCGAACTTCGACCCCGTCACCACAATCTTGAACTGCTTTTCAGTACCGGAACCAATCACCGTCGCAGAGGATGGCTTAATGGTGTTGGCACTGTTGGTGGCAATGGCATAAACCAACTGCGATGCTTTGACCGAACTGTCGATCTGGGAGGCTCCCCGATCAAGGACAAACATCCGGTTGTAGCCCACTTGCTTGGGATTGGCTTCGCTCATCCTGCCACGATAGTAGGGCACAATGTTTTCGCCAAAGGCGGCTTGATATTCACCGCTGTCGAGGTAGGAATCAATCTCTGAGTCATAACCTTCGGCAACGCAACGAACAATATGCGCAGAGATTTCTGTTTGATCCTGGGGTGCCCGACCGAGCAAATGTAGAAAGTTGAGTTCCACAAAGCGGTAGGGAGCACAAGACTCGAAGTAACGACCACGATAAAAGTCAGACTTGGCAACAGCACGGACAAATTCGCGCACAGTGATGGAGCGATCGCACAATTGGGACTCTGCGGCCACCAAACGCTCACTCTCCATCACATGGGGGTTGCCCAAGACTTGCTTGTAAACCGCACGAATGACGGTTTGAATTTCCTCTAAGCCACTAGTAGGCCAAAGTTCCATGGACATTAAAACCTGTCTCCTAAAAGTTATGAAAAAGTTTGGCAGTGTATTTACCAAGTTGCGGCTAAACAGCCGTAATGCTGGCGATTACACCACCTTGTTGGTGAATCCGTTGATACTCCTGGGAGAGCTTATCGTAGGGCACCAAAAACACCTGATTAGAGCGCCGGAACTTGGAAATATTATTGAAGGTTTTAGCCCGATAACCGGTGACTTCAATGCGGTAGACCTTACCGCCAGAACTAGCATCCACGCCATGACGGCTGCGAGATCCCACAGGTGGCGTGCTGAAGGTCGCGCCTGCACTTGCGGGAGAAATCACGGCGGTTGGGGTTCCGTTAATTACTAGAGCATTGAGCTTGGGACTCTTGCCTGCCAGATCGCCCTTCAGGCTGCTGCTCGAAGCTCCCCGCACCAACTCAAAGGTGTGGGTAAACTGCACCATGCTCGTGCAAGCTTCGGTCTTGTAGCCCCGGATGTAGGGAACGAAGTTTTCGCCAAAGACATTCTGATATTCGTCACTATCGAGATAGGAATCAATCTCCGCCCCGAAGCCCTTGGTATCCAGAATCGTGCTGTGCATCCGCATCTCTTCTAGATCGAGAGGAGGACGACCCAGTAAATGACGGAAATTCAGCTCGATCGCCCGGTATCGCGCACAACTGGTAAAAAAGCGGGTTAAGTACAAATCAGACTTTGCTACTGCCCGGACAAACTCACGCACACTAAGTTCACCCCGCTTAAATTGGGATTCGGGCACGGTGAGCCGCTCACTTTCCATCACATAGGCGTTGCCCAACACCTGCCGATAGACTGCCCGAATGATGGTTTCGGCTTCTTCCTGTGAGCGACCGGGCACCCACTCAACGGGAGGGGTTTCATCAAATAGGCTGACCCCTAGTCGTGACGCTGGTCCAAATGGCATTACAAGGTATCTCCTGGCTAACAACAGAGTTTAAGAAATACGTTACGAGACGTTAAGAAAATCTCAGATTACTCAGGCTGCTTGATTGAACAGATAGATTAAGTAGCAGATTCAACAAACCTGGAGTGACTTGATCAAACGCCCACTGATTGGACGCTTCAGTCTCCACAAGCGTTTTAACCTTCACCCCAGGGCAACCCGAAAATTTTCCTCGGAAAAACCACAGATCCCTGAAACAATGGTGTTTATACGCTTTGTTATGATTGATTCTCCTATAAGCTCGTACCACTGATTGTGAATTTTTATAAACTGTAATGAATTTGTTCAAATTGGACATCAACAGCATAGGCTACCCTGCTCAATTGATGGGTCTCGGCCTTCATTCTGCCTTCGCGGGCTATTCTGAGTCCTTTTGCTCAACCCCAAACCCGACCAAGACGACCTCTTGCAGTGGTTCACCCTCTGCGGGGCGGCGATAATTAAGGATTTTGCGGATACGGAGCGTTGGGTTGATGAGGGTGATGGAATCTACGGAGACAACACGGCTATAGGTCGTGGTCATCAGCAGTTCGCGGCTTACGGGGTTGAACTGGAATTGGGAGACAATCGGTCGCGCTTCTTCGTAAGCCCGATCGCGCAGGTAGTCTCCCACAGTCATTGACCCATCCTGT
>JBJTUO010000165.1:0-7037 GCA_046080785.1 Leptolyngbyaceae cyanobacterium
TAGTCGGATAGCTGCAAGGTGATGCCGCATCAAACCAAAAATTAATACTCTGCGGTGGGTCATCACGCGGAGTCTAAGCAACGCATAGGGAGGCGATGGGGTTGCCCAGCCTGTGAACTGTGTAGCCGAAAGCTTGGAAGCCCGTCCTGTATTGCTTGCAATCAACGTCGGGTAGGCAAACTAGTAGGATATGTCACGTGCATACTCTTAACTTCTATAGCGATCGATCTGGGAAGTTAACTGCCTTCACTGCTTAAAGGGCAAAGGCAGCTCATCAGACCAAATGTTTCTGATGTTGAACTCTTTTGTCTCAATAAGTCTACAATCCTTAGAGCCTAGTCGCCTGACAAATTCTTTCTCTGTAGCCTCCAGCACATCTGCGGGCACGCTTTTCCAGGCTTCTCGGTCAGACCAGTAAATAATCAAAATTGCTATATTTAGGTGATTTGGATCTAACCAGACCTGTTTACCCAAAAAGCCGGGGTATTGCCTTAGGGTAGTAGTCCAGACTTCTTCATCGACCTCAATGTACTGATCTATCAAGTCAGGGGCTATTTCAAACTTCAGCCATTCAATAACCATGGGCGTCTGTATTCACGTTGCTCCTTTAGTGTAGTTAAATATGCGGGTCTGCTTGATTGATTTTTTCCTGTTCGTAGGTTGATACTACCAAAATCAGATCAGGGTCGTTAAGATCAAGACAACACTAATGGTGATGTTTGCTACAACTAGATTTGCTTGCTTTATTTTGTCCGTTGATTACCACTGAGATAGATACACAGCATGGATAGTAATAATTGGCTGACACAACTGCTGATGCTTGGCGTTGGTACAACCTCCCTCGTTGCCGAAAAATTAAAGGAAGCGGGCGATGAATTGGTCAAAGATGGCAAGTTAAACCCAGAGCAAGCCAAAGCCGTGATGGAAGACCTGGCGCAACGACTGAAGTCAGAGCAGGGTAACTTTGAGTCCCAAATGCAGCGCCAAATTCGCAATATGATGCAAGATATGGGGGTGGCTCGCCAATCTGAAATTGATGAACTGCGGGGCCGCATTGATCGATTAGAACGGCAGGTGCGCGATCTTGAAAATAGGCTTTGGCAGTAGCCCCCATGGCCCTATGGGTCAGCATGGCAGATTCCCCTCCTAGCCGCCATGGGTAGTCGTTCCCAGGGTAATTTCAGTGATTGTGCCGTTATCCTCTCACTAGGGGTAGAAAGCGAGTTGGGGTAAACCCAGGGTTTCATCCCAGTTCATCATCAGGTTAAGGCATTGAATGGCCTGCCCGGCCTGTCCCTTCATTAAATTATCGATCGCTGACATGACAATTACCCGGTCTGTGCGGGGATCTACCTCAACCCCGATATAGCAAAGGTTAGTACCACAGGCCCACTTGGTTTGGGGGTAAACACCACTGGGTAACACCCGCACCCAGGGAGAACTGCGATAAAAGGCATTATAGATGGTCAATAAATCTTCTCGTACCAGCCCCGGATCCCGTAATGTGGCATAAGCTGTTGCCAAAATACCCCGCACCATTGGAATTAAATGGGGGGTAAATTGCACCAGTACTTCATGGCCTGCCAGGTCACTACAGATTTGTTCAATTTCAGGGGTATGGCGATGGCGGGCCACATTATAGGCACCAAGAGAAGCATCTGCCTCTGCCAGCAATAAATTAGTTTTAGCCTGCCTACCACCTCCCGATGTCCCCGATTTGGCATCGACGATCGCTGTCTCTGACACGATCAGCCCCTGTTTTAATAGGGGAGAAAGGGCCAACAGACTGGCCGTTGGGTAACAGCCCGGACATCCGATTAACTGGGCTTGGGCAATGCGGGTTCGATAGAGCTCTGGTAGCCCATAAACAGCTTGCTCGGCAACCGATTGGTCAGTGCGTTTAATGCCATACCAACTGGTGTAGGTAGATAGGTTCGTAAACCGATAATCTG
Organism: Leptolyngbyaceae cyanobacterium; assembly: GCA_046080785.1. Lineage (GTDB taxonomy): Bacteria > Cyanobacteriota > Cyanobacteriia > Leptolyngbyales > Leptolyngbyaceae > JBJTUO01. The sequence continues at coordinate 1,953 of JBJTUO010000165.1, forward strand.
CCGACAAATCTAAAACTTTACAACCGCGGGCTAGCAGGGTTGGCGTCATGCCACAGGCTAAGCCGTTGGGTAAGGAGAGAAATACGACCTGACAGCGGGAGGCAATTTTTTCCAGATCGATTGGTTCGATCTCGTGGTTAATGCGGTGCCCCAAATGCGGATAGAGATCTGCAAAAGGCTGACCTGCGCTGCTTTCACCGCCTAAATAAGCCAATTCAAGATAGGGATGATCCATAATTAAGCGCGCTAACTGCACACCGCCGTATCCTGAAGCACCAATAATACCAACCGGAACACGACCTGACTCGCCCATGATGTTGCTTCCTGTTGAGGGATTAATTCACGTCACGATTGCTGCATTGTAGTACTAGATAGTGTTTTTTTGGGGCATCCTCCTGACGACGTACAATTTGTTTTAAGGGAAGAGATGGGAGCCATCACGGGTCTGACGCTTGCTGAAGTTCCCTGATTGTTAGGGATGCCCCCCTGCCTGCCTGAGACAGACCGTTTAAAATGAGAACAGCCATTTAGGAAAATTTATCTACATTGTCAGGATTTTCTGTGGACGACCAACACGTTATCTTCTCTTGCTTCCAGTTTGATGCGATCGAAGCGGCCCTTACAGATTTAATTGCCGGTCGGGCGATCGTTGTAGTAGATGACGAAAACCGGGAAAATGAAGGCGACTTAATCTGTGCGGCTCAATTTGCCACCCCCGACATGATTAACTTTATGGCGGTCGAGGCACGGGGGTTGATTTGTCTAGCCATGACAGGCACCCGTCTGGATGAGCTGAATTTGCCGCTGATGGTGACCAATAACACCGATAGTAACCAGACTGCCTTCACCGTCAGTATTGATGCCACCGCCAGTGTCGGTGTCACCACAGGTATTTCTGCTGAAGATCGGGCCAAGACGATTCAAGTCGCCATTAATCCCTCCACCCGCCCCCCTGATCTGCGGCGACCGGGGCATATCTTTCCAATTCGGGCCCGGGAAGGGGGGGTATTAAAGCGAGCAGGGCACACAGAAGCGGCGGTTGATCTGGCCCGTTTAGCAGGGTTGTACCCAGCCGGCGTGATTTGTGAGATTCAAAACCCTGATGGCTCTATGGCCCGTCTGCCAGAATTGATTGAGTATGCCCAGCAACATCACTTGAAAATTATTAGCATTGCCGACCTGATCAGCTATCGGTTGCGTCACGAGCGCTTCATTTGCCGGGAAACGGTGGCCGATCTACCGACGCAGTTTGGCCACTTCCAGATCTATGGCTACCGCAATAGTCTGGATCAGGCCGAGCATGTGGCGATCGTCAAAGGTGATCCCGCCAGCTTCAAAGATCAGCCCGTCATGGTGCGTGTTCACTCCGAATGTCTGACGGGGGACTCGCTCGGCTCCCTGCGCTGCGACTGTCGCATGCAATTACAAGCGGCTCTCAAAATGATTGAGAATGCCGGGCGGGGGGTGGTGGTCTATTTACGTCAAGAAGGTCGGGGCATTGGGCTGGTCAATAAACTGAAGGCCTATTCCCTGCAAGATATGGGCCTGGATACGGTGGAAGCCAATGAGCGGTTGGGTTTTCCGGCTGACCTGCGGGACTACGGCGTGGGTGCCCAGATTCTCAACGACCTGGGGGTCAAGCAAATTCGCCTGATTACCAATAACCCCCGCAAAATTGCAGGGCTGAAGGGATATGGCTTGGAAATGGTCGATCGGGTTCCGCTCCTGATTGAAGCCACCTCCTACAACTCCGGCTACCTAGCGGCAAAAGCTGAAAAATTGGGTCATTTGATGCTGCAAACCCATTTGGTGGCGATCGCCCTGCACTGGGATGATCAGCCCCTCTCGATGACGGAACGCTATACACGATTGGAAAAAGTGCGCCACTTAGCAAAACTTTACGATCTGCTGTTGCAAGAAGAAGTCCGCCCCCTAGCATTGGGGTTGTTTGGTGAGTCGGCTCTCGCTGTTCATCTGGGCTTTGAGCAACCTTTACTGGGAGAGCCGGAATGGTATCAATCTGCCGACCACCCCTACACCGATGCGATCGCTCGGATTTTGGATGCCCTAATTGCCATGCCCCACCTACAACAATTGGATTTCATCGTTTCTTCCGGGGCTGACCCCTTGATGGGGTTACAGGTGCAATTGAAGCGGGCAACCTTTGATATGAGCCAGTTGCCCTCGACCATTTGCGATCGACTCGCAACCCAGACCATCTATTGTTTTAAATCACTATCCGGTTCAGTGTCCTCGCCATCAACAGACTCACCATCAACAGAATTTTGTAGCTGAGTCGAGGTTTGCATGGTTTCTGGCTCATCCTCAAAGATAGACTCCAGTTCTTCCACCGCCTGTTCTAGACGGGCTGATTCACCGGCACTAACAAAGGTAACTTCGCTAACCGTTACTTCTGTAATAACGGGCTCCTTAGTCGAGGCTGCCTCTTCAGCTTCAGGTTGGCTTGATGTCTCAGGGCTCACTGCTGCTGCTTGCCGGTATTGCTTTCTGACATAAACGGGTTTACTCTCTTTTTGGGTGAGTTTCTTAAAGGTTGATTGAGCCTGGCCAAACAGTCCGCTGAGTGGGCCAGGAGGACTTGTTTTAGCGGCTTGAGGAACCTGGGCTGGTTGAGGGATCCGGGGTGTTGAAGGAGCCGTTGCATCAATTGCTTGCTTTACTTCGGTAACCACTTCTGTTACATGGTCGGCGATCGTCTGGGTTGATGCTGGCGCTTCTGCGATCGTCTCTTCAACAACTTCAGTCCCAGCAGCCTGCACCTGCTTAAATCTGTTTTCTGGTTTGTCTTTCCCTTCTGTTACAGCCGCTTGAATGCGGGTGTCTACCGCTTGCAGCCTTTGATTAATTTGCTGCCCGGCGGTGCCAAACTCCTCTGGGCTAGGAGGGGTGTAGGTCGTTTTTGACTGGGGAGGTGCAACTCCTTGGCCAGATTGTCGCGCAGATTGTTTGATCGCAGCTTGGATGCGGCCTGCCAGTTGAGAAACCTGCTGACTCAGTTGACTGGGGATTTGGGACAGTGTTTCGGGTTTGGTCAGACTTGATAGGGCAACCTGGACTTGTTCTGTTGTGGGTAAGGCGGTTTGTTGAGCAGTTGGGGCTTGTTGCCGCCGCATCATTACCGTCTGCCAGCCCAACCAGCCCAGCAGAGCAACACTAGCGACCTGACCTAATAGAATCCCACCCGTTAGGCGTCCAGCATAGACCCATAACACCAGGGCATAAAAGAGACCCACTCCACTCCAGACTAAGTCATTTTTACGATAAATTTCAGGAAAAAAGAAAGCTGCCATGTAGAGCGCAAAACTTCCCGATCCTACAATTAGCGCCAGAAGGTATGCCAGCATAGTGTTGCTCCCAACAATGCCTTACAACTACCTATAACTCTACCTTCTCCACGGGCGTTGAGCACAATCCCTTAATTGGGAACTCCCTGTTGCCCGGCTGATCCCATTGTAGATCTGAGTCTTAATTTAATTTTTCTGGTTTGACAGAGGGGATCAAGCTACCCTGTCGAAATGAGTTCCGGCAATTGCAGAGTTAGCAGAGAATATTATGACCCAACAAAGCTTTGGTGTAATTGGCCTCGCGGTTATGGGTGAAAATCTGGCGCTTAACGTTGAGCGTAATGGATTTCCCATTTCGGTTTACAACCGTTCTCGTGAAAAGACCGATACTTTTATGGCAACCCGTGCCGTAGGTAAGCAGGTTAGACCAACCTATTCTTTAGAAGAATTTGTTGCCTCCCTAGAGCGACCCCGTAAGATTTTGATTATGGTTAAGGCCGGGTCTCCCGTTGATGTGGTGATTGATCAGCTCAAGCCCCTTTTGGATGAGGGAGATATACTGATTGATGGCGGTAACTCATTGTTTAAGGACACCGATCGCCGCGCCCGTGACTTAGAAGCAGCCCAGTTCACCTTTATTGGGATGGGCGTTAGTGGCGGTGAAGAAGGCGCTCTGCTTGGCCCCAGTCTGATGCCCGGTGGCACACAGGAAGCCTACAATTATCTGGAGCCAATCTTAACCAAGATTGCAGCCCAGGTAGATGATGGCCCCTGTGTCACCTACATTGGGCCAGGGGGGGCCGGGCACTACGTCAAGATGGTACACAACGGCATTGAGTACGGCGACATGCAGTTGATTGCAGAAGCCTACGATTTGCTCAAGAGTGTTTTGGGCCTCAATGCTGACCAGTTGCATCAGGTCTTTGCCGAGTGGAATGCAACTGAAGAGTTGAACTCTTACCTGATTGAAATAACGGCTGATGTCTTCAAAGTCCATGATCCCGAAACGGGACAGCCCCTGGTTGACCTGATTCTCGATGCGGCTGGACAAAAGGGCACAGGTCGCTGGACGGTAGACGATGCCTTGGAGATCGGAGTCCCGATTCCCACTATTATTGCTGCCGTTACCGCCCGCATCATGTCTTCCTATAAGCAGGAACGGATTTTCGCTGCTAAGAATTTGAATGGCCCTGGCACTCAATTTACAGGGGATATTCAGGCATTTATTCCAAAAATTCGAGATGCCCTCTACTGCTCCAAAATCTGCTCCTACGCTCAAGGGATGGCGTTATTGAGCAAAGCCTCCCAGGTCTACAACTTTAACCTCAACCTGGGTGAATGCGCCCGCATCTGGAAAGGCGGCTGTATCATCCGGGCCAGTTTCTTGAATAAGATCAAGCAGGCCTTTGATGAAAACCCGGCCCTGCCCAACCTGCTGCTAGCACCGGAATTTAAGCAGACGATTCTAGACCGGCAGGCTGCCTGGCGAGAAGTGATTGCGACTGCGGCCCAAATGGGAATTCCAGTCCCTGCTTTTAGCGCATCCCTGGATTACTTCGATAGCTACCGCTGCGATCGCTTGCCTCAGAACCTGACTCAAGCTCAACGAGATTACTTCGGCGCTCATACCTACGAGCGTACCGATAAAAGCGGTGCTTTCCACACCGACTGGATTCATAACGCAGAGGTTGTGGGAGATCCTGTCCTCGCCAAATAGCGCGTCTGTCTGTAAAACCCTAACTTCAGGGGGGCAGACTTGTTCCCCTGAGCCCTCATCCTG
>JBJTUO010000166.1:0-3607 GCA_046080785.1 Leptolyngbyaceae cyanobacterium
GTGGCGTTACCCAGCACCAGACGATCGCGAATTTCCTCTTTACTATGAGCAATCCCATAGTCAGAAATATCGAGGCCATAGACCTCTGCATCGGGCAACACTTTAAGGAAATCAAATAATAAAAACCCCTTGCCACAGCCAATATCCAGAATGCGGGGACGCTCCGGTAAGTCATAATGATCGACCATAGCCCGGGCCACCTTTTCCCAGCGGCCCTCCAGATAGCGATAACCGCCATAATTAATGCGGCGATCGCCATCCCAATAATCATAACCCCACTGCTTAGCCAGCTTAGCAGCCTTAGCCTTGGGATATTCCGGGTCATTTACCCGGGCCAGGTAATCCCGGCTGGTACTTTTGTGTAAGACCGACATGAAATCAACTAGAGCCATTAGTTATCTCGCAAATATTGGTAAAAATAAGTTTGGGCCTTTTGTAACTGAGTTTCCAGGAGATCGGCCTGGTCATCGCTAGCATGATGTCGTCGCTGACGATCTTGAGAGCGAAATTCATTCAGTAAAATGCAGCACCACTTCAGCCGATAAAGGGGCAGAAGCTGGTGAGCCCGATCCTGGGCACCGGGTAACCAGGCCTGAAATTGAGCAGCAAAGGACTGGGACTGGGCAGTAGAAACCGGGCACTGGGGCTGGCTGGTAAAATCACAGATCAGCTTGGCCGGGTCATCCCAGCCAGCGTACTCAAAATCTAAGAAATAAAGGTGCCCTTCAGCCTCCAGCATATTGTGAAACCCAAAGTCTGAAGGGGATAGAATCCGCTGCTCAGGCTTCAGGTTGCGGGCTAACTCCGCTGCTGAATGGCTGGATCGAATCTGCTGTTCCAACCGGTGGTAGGTGGGCCATAGCTGCTCTGACAGCAACTGGTTTGCCGCTACGTACCAGGGGTTGGTGAGATCCACTAGGGCCACCTGCAACCCCTGGATGCGCAGTTTCACCCGTTGTAGGTGTTCCTCTAGGCTAAAACAAGCCTCAGAAGCCGCAGGCAAAGATTGGGCTGCAGCCCCTTCTCGTCTCTGATTAATCTGGTGAATAAAACGGGCCGCCTGCTGGATATGATCAGCCTGAATCGCAGCGACTGGAGCACCGGGCAGATAACTATAAAGGGCTGCTTTGCCCTCTGTATCCCGCCCTAAGGGTTGGGGAACGATAGTCACCCCCTGGGCCTGGAGAAAGGTGAGAAAGCCATACTCCGTGGCTAGGCGATCGCGGGGATCCCCCGGATGACGGAAATATTCCTTCAGGATATAGGTGCGACCAGGGCAATCAACCCGCCACACCCGACTATTGCGCCCGGCCCGAATCCGCTCTAGCTGGGGGTTAGTTAGACCAAACTCAGCTAGCAAGCTTTCTACAGCAGTCGTTAACGTCGTCATGCCACATTCCGGGCGACTTGCGCCAATAGCTGGGGTATGTCACGCCAGTGATGGAACTGGTGCCAGCCCGTCGGTATCGACACTTCACCCCCAGGGGCAAAGAGAATGGGCTGAACGGTTGGGGGCAGCATCTCCAGAATCTCTGGCAGGTCATCAATATAGTGGGAGCAGCCCAGATCCACAATCCGCTTGACCTTCTCCTGCTTAGTCAGCTCAAAGAACACCTGATCCGGGCTCCAGCTCAACCCCAATGGGGAGAAAAAGCCCTGGGCCGTCAACCAGTTGCGGGCGGCCTGGTGCAAATCGTAGGCTGGCCCCTGGTAGGGGGTGCGGGTTTTGTGGCTGACAATCCGCATGGGCAGACCAGCCTGCCTTAACTGTTGCAGGGTGGGTAACACCCCAGGGAATGACTCTGCTTCTGTGATGCGAGCCCCATAGACCTCCCCCTGCATGTGGGTCCATGCGTCTTCCTGGTCTTGCTGCCGCAGGTAATCCCGCACACAATTCTTCTGAGCGGGCAGGTCGGCAGGAATCAACCCCCGATCCAGGGCGACCCGGTGAAACAAGGTATCATAACAAATCAGGGTGTTATCAAAATCTAATCCCAGTAGCATCAGAACTCCCACCCTTGCACCAGGCTCTGGACAATAGCACCCGTATCTAACCCAATGGCAACACGGGCTTGTTGCTGGCTACCGCAGGCACTCAGGAAGCGATCGGGGCCAGCAAAACACCGCAACTTACGCAAGTCTACACCCTGGGTACAGCCCCACTCCAAAATGGCACTACCGGCCCCACCGGCGAGACCGTGCTCTTCCAGCACCGCAACCCGACGATAGCGGCTAAACAGATCGGTGAGCAGATCATGATCCAGGGGCTTGACGGTATGGAGACTCACCACACCAGTAGAGAAGCCTTTGTCTGTGAGAACCTCGGCACAATCCATGGCAATAGGCAGCACATTCCCCACACTGACCAGGGCAATGTCAGTACCTTCCCGCAGAGCAATGCCGCGCCCCACCTGGAAAGTCGGTGTCTGGTCATGCACCACTGGTTCCCCTTTCTTGCCAATCCGAATGTAAGTGGGTCGCTTCAGTTCCAGGGCGGCGGCCACCGCTAATTTGACCTCCACCGCGTCACCGGGACAAATCACATGCATATTGGGCAAAATCCGCAGGGCAGCAATGTCATCCATAGAGTGATGGGTAGCCCCCAGACTGGCGTAGGATAACCCAGCCCCCGTCCCCACCAGAATAACTGGCAAGTTGGGATAGCAGACATCATCGCGAATCTGCTCTAAACAGCGCAGGGTGTTAAAAGGCGTAATGGTGTAAGTGATGGGCTGTAACCCGGAGGCGGCCAACCCGGCAGCAATGCCTGTCATACCCGCTTCCGCCACACCACAATTATAGAACCGGCTGGGGTGCTTGTCTTTCAGAGCATCGAACATGCGGTTGCCAATGTCACCCGCCAGCAACACCAAGTTTGGGTTGTGGTCTGCCAGTTCTGTAACCACTTTTGCAAATGCGTTTCTCATGCGACCCCCAGTTCAACTTTAGCATCCAGGACTTCTTGCTCGGTGGGCACTCGATAGTGCCAGTTATTATCGTCTTCCATAAAAGAGACCCCCTTGCCCTTGACGGTGTGGGCAATGATCGCATGGGGCCGACCGCTGGGGGGCTGGGTGAGGGCGGCCAGCAACTGGTCATGGTCATGGCCATCCAGTTCGGTCACTGCCCAGCCAAAGCTGGCCCACTTATCTGCCAGGGGGTCGAGCTGCAGCACTTCTTGACTGCGGCCCGTGGCCTGCCACTTATTAAAGTCAACGATCGCCGTCAGGTGGTCTAACCCCTGAGCTGCGGCAAACATAGCCGCCTCCCACACCGACCCTTCGTTGCACTCACCGTCACTCATCAACACAAACACCCGGTAGGCCTGGTTTTGAATCCGAGCCGCCAGAGCCATACCGTTGCCAATGGGGAGGCCATGCCCCAGAGATCCGGTGGCCGCCTCTACCCCGGGTAATTTGGGCGAGGGATGCTCTTCCAGCAAGGAGTGTTGCTCTCCATAGGTAAGCAGTTGGTCGGGAGCAATCAAGCCCTTCCAGGCCAGGGCGGCATAGAGAGCCGCCGCTGCGTGACCTTTACTGAGAATAAACCGGTCGCGATCGGGGTGCTTGGGTTGCTCCGGGTTGATATTTAACACCTGACCATAGAG
>JBJTUO010000167.1:0-2775 GCA_046080785.1 Leptolyngbyaceae cyanobacterium
GAATTTCCCCTGGTCAGGGAGGCCCACGATCGCAACGACGAAACCCTAGAGCGCATCTACATCGGTCGCCGCTTCAAAAACGACACCGAACGCTTGGAAAAACTTTTTGAGCTTTACACCAAAATGATCAGTCAGCAGACATCATCAAAGAAGCCAGCCCCACGAAAAGCCAAGGAGATAGAATCATGATTCAAATTCAACTGAACCTACCAGAAAGCGCCTTCTCTACCCTTCGCAGCACCCCAGACGAATTTGCCCAGGAATTACTCATTGCCGCCGTCGTCAAGTGGTATGAGGTTGGAATAGTTTCTCAATCCAAAGCTGCCGAAATTGCAGGCATTAGCCGCCAAGCCTTTCTTCAAGCCCTTAGCCGATTTGAGGTCTCCCCCTTTCAAACCACACCCGAAGAACTGATCGAGGAGGTTGGTCGTGGCTAGACGCTGGGTGATCAATGCCTCTCCGATTATCAGCCTAACTAAAATTGACCGCATTCATTTGCTGAACGAACTTTGTGATGAAATCGTCATTCCCCAAGGCGTTGCAGATGAAATTAGCCTGGGTGGATACGCCGATAGTGCCGTTACCTGGCTTCAGCAAACAGGCCAAGCTTTCATTCAAGCTGTTCCTGCGATAGATTCAAGAGTAGCCAATTGGGATCTTGGGTTAGGAGAAAGTCACGTCCTATCTTGGGTCATTCACCATCCTGTCTATGAGGCTATTATTGATGACTTAGCAGCACGGAAAGCATCCAAGATTCTCCACATTCCTGTCCGAGGAACCTTAGCCATTATTGTACTTGCTAAGCAGATGGGATATATATCCTCGGCCCAGCAAGACTTAGAAAATCTCGTCCGGGTCGGTTTACGCATTAGCCCTGCTGTACTCAATCAAGCTTTGGCCCTAGTTGGAGAGTAATTACCTCATATGGTTCTAATTCCAGATAAATTCCCTAAATTAACCCCTGCTGAATACTTCGACTGGGAAGAACAGCAGCCCTGTCGCCATGAATATATCAATGGTAAAGTCTATGCCATGAGCGGGGGCACCCAAAACCACAGCCGCATTGCCCTAAAGTGCGCTGTTTTATTGGAAAATCACTTGCCAGATGGCCCTTGTCGAGTCTTTAACTCCGATTGCAGAGTTAACATTTTAGACACCAACGACTATACCTATCCCGATGCCAGCGTTAGCTGTGATTCTAGGGATAAAACCACAACCCAATACATTACCTATCCTTGCTTGATTATTGAAGTACTTTCGGACAGTACAGAAGCCTATGACCGAGGAAACAAGTTTTTTCTCTATCGCCAAAATCCACAGTTACAAGACTATCTGCTAGTCAGTTCTCAAGACATTGCCATTGATCTCTATTGCAAAAATGCTGCCGGACGATGGGAAATCCTCAACTTTCGGGCTGGAGATATTGTAGAACTGCAATCCGTTAATCTAACCTTCCCAATTGAGCAGGTTTATCGAGGCATTGACTTTTCAGAAGTCGCCATTTAATAACAAGTAGTAACCAGCAATCCTATGAGTAAACCACCTGCTGTCCCGTCCGTTTCTGTCACTGACTTTCCCTCCCTACAGAAGTCGTCCACGGATTAGCTCCATGGACGACTCTCGTCTATGCCTGGGGTTGGGGGTCAACCTCAACCCTTAGTTGGCTGACAGGGTGGTTTCGTCTATGCACATGTCGATCACCATTAAGCACATTCTAAACACACGCGTGCAACTATTGTTGTAGTCTATGTGCATAAAGATCTCCATTGAGCGCATCCTAAACACAGGGGTGTGATTGTTAAACACACCCGTGTGATCGTTATACACACCCCTGTGATCGATATTCGCACGGGTGTGATCGTTATACACACCCGTGTGCTCAATATTTGCCCTGTTGTGCTCGACATGCGCACGCGTGTGATCGTTAGTTGCACCGGTGTGATCGTTAAACACAGGCGTGTGATCGATGGTTGCAGACCTGTGATCGCTAAACACACCCCTGTGATCGATGGTTGCAGCGGTGCGATCAGTATGTATAGCCCTGCGATCGCGGTTGGTCGGCTGATGAGGGGTACTGTTGGGCCTCGATTCTCAAGTTGGGGGTGGGAACCCATGGGCAGAGTAGAGTGAGATACACAATTGCTACTCCGCAACTGTTCAGACAGGAGTGTTATCAGAATTTTGTGTAAACCCTGGTTTTAGCAACGAGAAATCAATGGTTTCAGCCTGATCTGGCACCGTTTTCTGAACACTCCCTGGCTGTATGAGTTGCACGCTGTACCCACCCTTGCCAAGGGGGGTGATCACATCGCACTTCACCCGCGTGAAATCCGCTATTGGGACCTTATTAGCCTACCTTTGTTCAAAATGCGTCACCTGGCTGGTGAGGCTGCGGATTTTGTATTGAAAAGTCCAAAGCGTGCCTGATACCTTGACGCAATGATTTTACATTCCCCTATGTATCCTTGCCAGTTAAGAACTTGTTTTGGTGTCAGTTCCCGGTTACAGCATTGGCCCCTGGTTGCCGTGCTGTTTATGCTGGTCAGTGCAGCCCAGGTGTCCCAGGTGGCTCGGGCCCAAGCCGTCGAGCAAGCCCCGAATCACAGTCCTGAAAAGGGGGAAGCGACGGTCAGGGATCTCCAGGTGCGGGCCAGCGAACCCCTGGCCAATGGGCCAGCAGTGTCAAGCCTTTCCGACGTCATGCCCTCCGACTGGGCCTTCCAAGCCTTACGTAATTTGGTGGAAACCTACGGTTGTATTCAGGGTTACCCTGAT
>JBJTUO010000168.1:0-4592 GCA_046080785.1 Leptolyngbyaceae cyanobacterium
TTACGCTGGCTCTTGTTCGCCAGTGGGAGCATTACCCACCAGTGGAGGTTGCTTCTCCCTGAACCCTTCAATCTTTTGACTCCACTACTCTAACATGTCCTGAGGACAATCCTCAGAATATTCCAAGGAAGAATCTCAGGATATTCCTGTGGTCATCCCAACTTTAAGTACCCAGAGTAATTCAGTTCTGACAAATATTTTCTTTGCTTGTTAAATTTGGGTGTAAATTGGGCGTAATTCATTCGTACTAAAACGATCGCTGAAGCGAACGGTTTATCCAATAGAGCCATCCCTGGTTGATCCCAATTCCTGTTGCAACCAGGCCTCAACAGGTTGGCCATCCTTGCGGCGCAGTTCTACCTCCACCACTTTGACCAGACCAGAGCCAGGGGGAGCGGGCTTTTCATGAAAAAAGATGTCATAGTTGGCTGGGTCTTGATTGTGTTCTTTCAGCCAATCTTGCACTTTGATTTGGGCGAAAAATGATTGGCCCTGCTCAAACATGCGCGTGATTTGTAATTGCAGGGTATAGGGGTGATAGCTTGGCATAGCAGGCTTCCTAGAAATAGATAGACAATAAACTGAATAGCATGAGGGACTTGCGTGAAAATAAAACCCCAATGATGCGTTACGGCTAGCGCCTAACAGATCCTACAGCGGGTACATTATTTAATTGCAAACCCCTTACCACTTCTTATAAGGCAAAAATTTGCCAGTCATCGTCACCTTCACCCGATCGCCTTTGGGATCTTCCACTTTTTCAATCTCTAGCGTGAAGTCAATCGCGCTCATAATGCCGTCTCCAAACTTTTCTTGAATTACATCTTTCATCGGCATCCCGTAAACCTGCATAATCTCGTAAAACCGATAAATGAGGGGATCTGTGGGGACAATCGGCCCCAACCCCTTAACGGGAGCGATCGTCAACTCAGGGGCTAACGCCGGTGGCAAGTCAAGAGCAAGGAGGATTTTAGTCGCCTCATCCTCTGATGCAATTGCCTGACGATAAAAGATGGCTGCAATGCAAACTTCGTCTAAGCCAACGACAGCTTCCAGATCATCAAAACTCAAGCCCTTTGACTTTTTAGCGGCAAGTAGTTTTTGTGTAATTGCAGGAATTTCAACAGCTGCCATTTCCTCTGTCTCCTCTGGCTCAAACTCATGGAATATCTGAATTTGGATTAAATCAGATCAAGGACTGCTTGAAGGTATTGTATTGTACAGCATTGGGTTACAACATTGAACGTAAAGCCCACTCTTTTAGGGGTGAAATATAAGCCGGGGCAAGCATAGCCTGCTATGCCTGTTTGAGCCTAGAGCTCCAGTAATTCCCATTTTAAGAAAGAGTTGTTCAAGCTCCCAAAAGGCAGTATTACAACAACGTTTATAAGGAGCCAAGAGAGCTAAAGCTGCTCTTCCACACGTTGCTTAAACGGCTTAATGAGAAGTACAAACTCCTACGCTAAGCTAGAAGCAAGGGTTCTCAAGTACTGGTGGGGGTGAAAGGGTAATGGAAATCGGCGTTCCTAAAGAAACAAAAGATCAGGAATTTCGGGTGGGGCTAAGCCCGGCCAGTGTGCGAATCTTGAAGGATCAGGGCCATACTGTCTTCGTGGAAACCAATGCCGGGATTGGGTCGGGCTTTAGCGATCAAGACTATCTGCAGGTGGGGGCTCAGATCGTTACCACCGCAAAAGCCGCCTGGAACCGAGACCTGGTGGTAAAGGTCAAGGAGCCCCTGGCTACGGAGTACGAGTTTTTGCAAAAGGGGCAGATTGTGTTTACCTATCTCCACTTGGCTGCCGATCGTCGGCTGACGGAGCGGCTGATCCAAACCGGTGTAAGCGCGATCGCTTATGAAACGGTAGAACTTCCCGATCAACGCCTGCCCCTCCTCACCCCCATGAGCATTATTGCAGGACGCCTCTCTGTTCAGTTTGGGGCTCACTTCTTAGAACGGCAGCAGGGAGGCCGGGGCGTCTTGCTTGGGGGGGTTCCCGGTGTTGCTTCCGGACGAGTGGTGATCTTGGGAGGTGGCATTGTTGGCACCGAGGCCGCTCGAATGGCCCTTGGCCTCGGTGCCCATGTGCAAATCCTGGATGTGAATGTAGAGCGACTGTCCTATCTGGAAACCCTGTTTGGCTTCCAGGTTGAATTACTGTACAGCAGCCCCAGTCAAATTGAGGCGGTGCTCCCCCATGCAGATCTGTTGATTGGTGCAGTACTGGTACCAGCCCACCGCGCTCCAGTTTTGGTTTCACGGCGACTGGTCGAAGCCATGCCAGACGGTGCAGTGATTGTAGACGTAGCAGTTGATCAGGGTGGCTGTGTCGAAACCCTAAGACCGACCTCCCATACCCATCCGACCTATATTGAAGCAGGTGTTGTCCATTACGGGGTGCCCAATATGCCTGGTGCAGTGCCTCGGACAGCGACGCAAGCATTGAATAACAGCACCCTGCCCTTCGTGATTAAACTGGCAAATGGTGGCCTAGATGCCCTTGATCAAGATGCCGCCCTGGCCCAGGGGTTAAACGTTCATAACCATCAACTCGTTCATCCCGCCATTAAAGAGGTATTCCCAGAATTGGCATAGTGACTTGTCAAGGCTGCCCCCTACCGCCCAATACCGATATTGTTTAAGGGGGCTTGCGCCATGTTCCAGTCGGGTCTTAAAGCTGTCGCTTGCCGCAGGTAAGGATGGTAGATAGCACTGGTGGATTGGGGCGTATTAAAGTGAATTAAAAAGCGAATACACCGCTCCAGACTCCCTTCTACATACATCTCTTGTACATCCAGGAGTGGGATATTGCCCCAATGGGGGCGTTCACGGGCGATCGCCGCAGGGAAAATCGCATCCAAGTCGCGGGTCACAGAAAAGGTGACACTGACGATCTCATTCATATCCAACTGGTTTCGCGACTCTAGCTCATCGAGAAGCTCATGAACAGCTTCTCGAATCGCTTCAACTGAGTTTTCTGAAGCCGTTGTCGCGCCTCGAATTGCTCTGACTCGCCAGCTCACGCCTATCCTCCACAAACCTGAATTAGCTCGTAACCGACTGCTTAACTACGCCGACCCCAAAAATGCCACTTTGATCATGGCCGAAATCGGGCTAACTAGGAGCGGCTGTTTCTGAACAAAATCCTACCTTACCCTGCTTTCGGCCCATTCCTAAGGGCGGTAAAGCCACAGGGGCAAGCCATTAGTAGATAGCTCAAATTCTACCCATTTACTGGTTGTGGCAAACCCGGGCAGCAGGGCTATGCTGGCATGGGAGTGGCTCTGACCAGTGGGTAGTACCCGACTGAGCAGAGGTTTACGCTCTTCAAAGTTAAACACTCGCGTTTTGTCAGGATTTAACCCAGCCAGCTCAGCCGCCCAGCGACGAGCGTCTTCTTCAGTGCCCAGGCGATCAACAATACCCAGTTCCAGCGCCTGCTGCCCGGTAAAAATGCGACCATCGGCAAAGCTACGTACCGCGTCTACGGTTAAGTTCCGAGCTTCTGCAACCGTCTGCACAAATTGCTGGTAGCTGACATCGATTAACTCTTGCAAAATGTGCTTTTCTGGATCCGTCAATTCCCGATCGAAGGCCAGAATATCTTTATAAGGCCCAGACTTGATCACCTTAAAAGAAACTCCCAGTTTCTCTAACAAGCGCTCTAGGTTATTGCCCCGTAAGATCACACCAATGCTGCCAGTAATCGTGCCGGGGTTGGCCACAATATGTTGAGCCCCCATGCCAATGTAAACGCCACCAGAAGCGGAAATATTGCCAAAACTGGCAACGACTTTGAGCTTTGCTTGTAAGCGTCGCAGCGCACTGTAAATTTCCTGAGAATCTCCCACCGTTCCACCAGGGCTATCAATGCGCAGCAGCAGCACCGGAAAGCCTCTTTCTTCAACAGTCTTGAGGGCTTCTAAAACCCGGTTACGGGTTGCTGCAGCGATCGCACCATTGATTTCAATGCGGGCAATTTGTTTGCGAAACCGGGGCGGAAAAGGCCAAACCATAAATTTTAGGACGATTGATCGTATTTTAATCGTTAAACAATTCTAGTTTGCCTTATTCTGGCGATCTTCGAGGACGATTCACCAGAAATGGGCCAGATCAAGTGCTACGCCTTACGGTCGCCGCCAGTAGATCAAGGAGGCCAAATCTTTTTATTGAGGGATGCTCCACGCCCACATCAATTTTTTGTCAGCCAAGCAGCAAATCACCTCTAATCCAGTAGATTTTGTCAACAATAAGAAAATTGCACCACATATAGGGTTTATGCACAATTGCTGTAAATTTAACACTATTAGTAGTGCACCTATAGCGGTTTTCGCTAGCATCAGGTATATGGAGATGTCTAAAACGCTTATCCAGCAATGTTTCTCCTGTACTTCATCCGATCAGAAACCGCTATAATTCATTTCCAATTAAGTCCGACCATAAAAAAATGGTACCCGTTCAGGGGGGGGACGGATTTAGTGGATTTCAGCCTTCGTTGAGACCCCAAACCGGCCAAAAACAGGCTCAACTAGGCCCAAACAGTCTATTTCAAGAGCTGAAACCCTCATTCTCTCGTGACCCCCTGAACGCT
>JBJTUO010000169.1:0-2517 GCA_046080785.1 Leptolyngbyaceae cyanobacterium
CTATTAAATGCGAACTTTTTCCTACTACCGCGCCAGTCTATTACCGGATTTAATCCTTTGAGATTTTTGTTTCCAAATGGGAAGAATTATATTTCACAGGCAGTAAGTTCTGGAATGATTCTCAGTCGTAAAATTCGAGGCTTTAAACTTGAAACTGATGACATAAAACATTTAATGAATGCATTGAGAGGCCTTGATGATATTCTTTACTTCTACACTCGCAAATTTGTATCTCCTGAAAGTGCTATAGAATCGTACTGGCCGCAGGAACCCGGCCGGGAAAAGAACTTTGGAATAATTCAGGTTTACAGTTGTACAGAACAAGCCCCTTGTCCCGATAATCGAGTAATGTTAGGAACAGAAAAAGACCAATTTGGTTATCCTAAAGTTCAGCTCAATTGGCATTGGGATGAACTGAGTCGTCGTAGTTTCGTTAAAACCGAAACTCTCTTTAAAGAAGCGGTTTTCAAAGCAGGGATAGGAAAGTTAGCTTTAGAACTTGATAAAGGTAACCCACAACTTTTTAGACCAAGTATTCATCATAATATGGGCACTACACGAATGCATGAAAATCCTCGTCAGGGAGTTGTTGACGCCAACTGTAAGGTGCATGGTATTTCTAACTTATTTATTGCTGGTTCATCAACCTTCCCAACAGGAGGATATGCCAATCCAACATTAACGATCGTTGCTCTTGCCATTCGACTGGCTGATCACATCAAAACACTGGTAGCTCTCTAGGTTTGACTCGGCGTCAAACCTACCCGTATCCCCCAACCCCTTCTTCTTTTTTCGGCTTTGCTGACTAGGAATGGTATCGAAAAATACGAAATCTGCGGAGGGCGTTTGAAAAGTATTCCGGTGATTAAAAATGTTACTTCTCTAACAAAACCTGTCGACGCGGACTCGATAAAATCAAGGTTTTCAGTAACCTACGCCAACAAGTTTTCTCCGTATAGCCACGACTTCAGCTGTTAGTGGGAACTTTATTCCCAGAAAACATCGAAGCTTTACATTGAAAATTGTAAATTAGCTCTATTATTATTGTATTAGTAATGCCTCTTATATAGCAATTCTAATTAAAATATGAATAGGGTTCTCCTGAGAAAGTTATTCAACAGGAGATCCTATTTAAAATAGACTGGGACTGCTGTAGCCACTTTAACTTGGTAGTTCATTGATACTTAACACTGCAGGTGTGGCAATCCTTATTGCCCCCCTTTTTATAGAGATTTCTGACTGGATAAGGCGTAAGTCTTTATTGTTAATGATATCAGGTACAAAAGTGTATAGTGATCAATTGAGAAATGCTATACTGGGGGCCATCACACTAGTACTAAAGATAACAACTCTGTAAGTATTGTAAGAGGACTGATCATCTCATGAAGAAATTATTGGTGAGACAAATTCAACAAAAGGCACCCCAATCTATTCTGCGCTGGTTAATTAAGTTGGATGCTAGGTCAACTCTTGTACCCATTGATATTCTTCCAGATAAATATCAGGAAGCCCTTAGCATGCTAATTGCCCAACGAGGCGATCGAGAATTTGGCGATTATCTAGAATTTGGCGTTTTTCAGGGTAGCTCCACGACTTGCATGTATCGTGCAGCAACGGCCCTTGGATTAGACAAGATGCGGTTTATTGGTTTTGATTCATTTGAAGGGTTACCGGCACAGGCAAATCAAGAAGATGACAATGTATTTAGTGCTGGAGACTATTATTGCAGTCTTTCTTACACCCAAGCTTACCTGAAAGAAAATAATGTTGACATGAGTCGAGTAACTCTTATTAAAGGATGGTTTGATCACACTTGTAATTCTGAAACCGCGAAGGAGTATAATATTAAAAAAGCTTCAATTATTAATATTGACTGTGACATTTATTCTTCCACAAAAACAGCTCTACAGTTTTGTAAACCCTTTATAAAAGACGATACCATAATCTTTTTTGATGACTGGAACTCTGGTGATTTGGCAGATAAGGGGCTTGGAGAACGGAAGGCATTTGAGGAATTTTTAAAAGAGAACAAACAATTCGAAGCGCGTGAATTAAAGCACCTTAGCTACAATAAATATTCAACAGCGTTTTATGTTCGAGTTAATAACATAGACTAAAAAATACAGTCTAAAGTAGAGGTATGTCACTTTAAATGACTACCGCAGCAGGGTGATACGAAAAGGAAAGGAATTCCTTTTCGTATCCTTTTATCTACCCCACATTAAGCAAATGCTCTTGATAGATTTAAGTGATAAACCTGAGTATTTTTAGCTATTGACCTGGCAATCAAAGACATTGCAGTTAGAAGGGGTTTCGACCTGGCAGGGGGACAAAGAATGCTGAAAATATTATGTAGCAAGCGATACAGCACGATGGAACAAAAAAAGATGGGTCAAATATAGTAAACCTGACCTATCTAACCAAAATGATAGCTAAACAATATCAGAAATTTCTGCAAAATGAACTGCGCCACACTACCTATCTATTCCTGACGCTTGTAGTTGTGAGTCTGCAACT
>JBJTUO010000170.1:0-4226 GCA_046080785.1 Leptolyngbyaceae cyanobacterium
GCCCAGTCTTTGCAAGAGGAGGAAAGGAACGGCACTTTTGGTGAGAACACTATGCAAGCTTTAGCGAAGCACAACATCCGTGGACAAACTTAATCCACATTAGTACACTGATTTAGAGGATGGATCCAAGCGCTTTATGCTAATCGCCAAATATAAGATAACGGGGGAACGGGTTAAAGCGGCTTACCATAAGTCAGCCCACGAGTTGCGCTCAAAATATTCTCTTGGAGATCTGGTATGTCCTTACTGCGAAGGAGTGATGTTCCCCCGATCTCGGGAAGGATTTGTTCTCCACTTTGTCCATCGCGGTAATTGTGAGAGCCCAGTTGACCGCCATCCTGAGTCCATGGAGCATGAAGAAGGTAAGTTAGTACTGGCCAAATACCTCAAAGAGACAATTAAAGAAGACAACGACCCCACCGCTAAGATTGAAGTGGAATACCACCTGTCACAATGTGGGGAGAATGGCCGAATCGCCGATGTCGCATTGGTTTATGACAACGGCAACCTGGTTGTTTGTGAATGTCAGCTAGCAAGGATTACCCCTCATGAACTCGAACAACGAACGCGCGATTACCTCTCCATCGGAGCCGATGTCCTCTGGTTCCTGGGTGGGGAGGCGGATACACCTGAAAACCGCGCCTGGCTCCGTTCGGTGTTCGGTTCGGTTGGGCGGATTGAATTCAGCTACGGGACAGAACGGGAAGTGCTTGCTCATCAGCCGTCAACTTAAAACAACGCTTAGCATCCTTGATGCTCAAGCTATTCGATGGGATAACCCCCTTATCCGCACTGAAATCTATGAAACTACTATTAAAGTCATTCGTTTGAACCAGCCGTTAGCAATGGTTACCGCTTTCTCCCAGCCAATACAGATGGTTACTATTTCTTCCCTGCCCGTACTGAGTTTTAACGTCAAGGTACAGGAGGCTTTACCCTTTGAACCTGGTCAATTGGTAGAGCGCATGGGACGTTACGGCTGGCGGGGTCGTATTGCTGCCATTGAGGGCCAAAAAGCATACGTAAATTGGGTTGGAAGCAGTCAGTGGCTTGATCTGTTAGAACTGTATCCGTTGGATGAACAAGGTAGACCAATACTGCCAGGCCGTTCCCCAAATTTACTAGACTTGGCCCGTCGTGCTCGATTTAAATTAAAGGGAGATTTTCCGGAACGTCCGTCTATTGTCTCCAGGTAAAACAACCTAACGATTCAAAGAAATTTCTACCTTAGAACTCATAAGAAGTTCAAACGAACTACCCGCCACCTATGCCGTTGATAGTGCTTTTACTTGTGTAATGCAGTTTGAACCCCAGTCGCATGAAGGATAGCTGTATTTCCGTAAAATCCTCTTGACAGTGCGATGGAATCAATCTATGAGGGCAATGTGGCCCTGGAGCCAGGCGGTGAAGGTAGTGGTGGGGATCTGGAGGGCGGTGGTAAGTTGGGTGGGGGTGATGGGGTAGGTGGTGAGGATATGGTGGAGGGCGGTGCTTGCTTTTGTCATGGGGGGGATGGGGGGTGTTCAGGAAACCAGAGTTTAGGCACAATTCTGACCACTCTCTACTCAATGCAGGGCTTGATAAAGATCATCTTTCACCATCAATGCTTGCAGCTTTTGGGGTGTGTGATGTGTGAGCATCTAAGCACGTTGCACGATCGCATCTATACCCAAACCAAGAATGCCTTGCGCTTGCAATAATGGGTTGGTAGAGCTATCGAAGGTAACCACAAATTTTCCTGCCGAAATCAAGCTTTGGGCAAAGGCTAGGGTTTTGCTGTTGGGGGCAGCGTAGGCAATAAAGGTGGTGTGGGAAAGCGCCCCAATCATGGCATTTCGCTTGCCCGCCAGTTCAGCCGTGACCCGAGGATAGCTGGCGCTAAAGGGCGAGAGGATCAGTAAGCGATTTGCGTTAACTGCCTGTTTTTGTTCTGAGGAAAGGCGGAGGTTGTGAAGGCTGCGGGCAGGGCAGTGGATGATGGGTTGGGTACCCCGGAGCAGAATTTTGAGGCAGTCTTGTTCGATCGGGGTGTGGAACCCGCTGATAACGGGAATTTCTGCCTCTCGCAGGGCTTGAGCAAGGTCATAGGCTTTGAGGATGAGATCACCGGGGCATTTGATGGAGCAGAAGAGGGCGATTGCAGGTTTTTGGAGCAGGCTGAGATTACCGATCGCATTCAGGATTGGTGGCGTTTTGAAGGCAACACAGGTTTTGAGTGCAGCAGGATAGGCTAGATGATCGGGGGCGATCGTTTGCAGAGTTAGAGCGGCATCATGCATGAGAAACTTGCTATTCGTCAACTCACTGCAAAACCATCATATTGGCGCATGAAGGGTGAGTGATAAGCCAAGACAATATCTTCTCTAGGGATTCCTCGTTCCAATAGCTCGTTGGCAACCCCCACTTCTGTGCCATCATACTGAATCCAGACTTTGTTGTCTTTCAGATCGATGTGAATTAGAATGCCGTAAACACGACTTTTTTGGAGCCAGCCAGCCCGCAAGATCTGATAGCGATCGCGTTCTTGATCGAATAAAACTTCCATTTCAATTTCGCCATAAGCAGGTTTAATTTTGCTATGGGCAAGTAGGGTTTCCTGAATGATTTGGCGGTACTGAATTACTTTATCCATTGAATGATCCTCCTGTCTTCTACGTCATAGACAACTAAGTAAAGTTGATATTCCACAACTCCTTCTTGAATGAATCTAAGGCGAAAAAATTCTTCGTAGGTTTGGCTGGGAACTGCTAGATAGAGTATTCTTGCTGGTTCTTGAGATCGCAATGCCCGACGATAGTTGAGGTACTGTCCGACAGCCATATGGAATTCAGAGATAGCTGAGGGATTGGTAAAGCTTTTTACCTCTACAGCGATTTTTTCGGTGCCCCGTTCCGCGGCAAGTAGGCGTTCAGCACCCAAGTCAATTTGCATTTGGACATCGCCGTAGGCTACGGAAAAGGGATCGTGGGTAATTTGCCAGCCCTCAATCAGGAGAGCTTCTTTAACCACATCATGGAAAAGATCTTTTGCCATCAGTCATCACCTCCGTTGTCTCGACCCATGCGGTATTTGATGTCGTAGTTGATGATGAAGTCGAGTTCTTCGTCGGTGAAGCCGTAGTGTTGGGCAAGGACGCGATTCTCCACAGGAGAGGCTGCGCCAACGATTTTGTCAATGATAGGTTTTGATTTTCTCATGAGCTTAACTATCCAGATTTTTTAAGATTTCTTGAATTTCTGGCAAAATATCAGGCAGATTAATGTGGATTACGTTCCAGAGGATATCGAAATCCAGTTCATCATAGTCATGAATAACGACATCTCTTAAACCAGCCATTTGCCTCCAGGGAATCATTGGATACTGCTCACGCAATTCATCAGATAGACGCTTAGTTGCTTCTCCAATAACAATGAGTCGATATAAAATGGCAGCTTGCTTCTCGTCATCTTGTTGTAAATTATCCTGATCGATATCTTGGGCATACAGTAATGTTTGTTGAATAGCTGTAGAAATATCTTTAATGCCTGTTTATCTCGCAGCATAGATGACCTCCGCTGAATCTAATATTGCTTGACGACGGAGGAGATTATGACTGTTCATAATACTTTGACGAGTCAACAAATCAACTGGGCGTTTAAAGAGGGTAGTTAGTTCTTCTCGCATTTGAATAAACTCTAAGCCCCAAGAGTGATGAGGAACAAAGCTAACTAAAATATCAATATCGCTATTGGCGGAAAAGTCATCACGCAGAACTGATCCAAAGAGGGCGAGTTCAGCCACTTTCCATCGTTGGCAAAATTCAGCGAGCTGCTCTGGGGTAATTCCTAATCGGGATTGAAGTCTGGAATTGAGTTGCAGTGTAGTCATCAGTCATCAACCCCTGAGTCTCGACCCATGCGATATTTGATGTCGTAGTTGATGATGAAATCGAGTTCTTCGTCGGTGAAGCCGTAGTGTTGGGCGAGGACGCGATTCTCCACAGGAGAGGCTGCGCCAACGATTTCGTCAATGATAGGTTTTGAGCCGGCAGGGGGACAAAGAATGCTGAAAATATTATGTAGCAAGCGATACAGCACGATGGAACAAAAAAAGATAGGTCAAATATAGTAAACCTGACCTATCTAACCAAAATGATAGCTAAACAATATCAGAAATTTCTGCAAAATGAACTGCGCCACACTACCTATCTATTCCTGACGCTTGTAGTTGTGAGTCTGCAACTGATC
>JBJTUO010000171.1:0-5407 GCA_046080785.1 Leptolyngbyaceae cyanobacterium
AGGTGCTAGCTACTGTGCTGCCTCACTAGCATAAAAATGAACTCTTTTTCTTGCGCTTACCCTGATTTACATCGCCATGATCCGTATCATGGTGAGGCGCTTGGCGTAATTTTTGACGCCTCAGAACTTTTCAAACATCCTCTTAGAGAAACAATATCGAACATTATATCAATATTATCAGCAGCAACAGACTGAAATATCTAACTTAAAAGCGCAACTTTCTCAGATTAACCGCTCACAATCCTATGTTTCACCACAGCAGTCTACTAAGCCAATAGCGAACAAAAGTACAATTTCAACTGAGGAGTATCAAGGAATCGCCAATCAAAATGATTATGTATATGTTGAGGCATATTATCGAAAAGATGGAACTCCTGTAAGAGCGCATTATAGAAGACGACCTAATACATAAGCTTCAGATAAGATGGGAAGTGTTTTACATGGAATTTGAATGGAATTCAGACAAAGCAAAACTAAACCTTGAAAAGCATGGTGTTTCCTTCCAGGAAGCTGCAACCGTATTTAATGACCCTCTATCTGTAACCTTCCCTGATCCTGATCATTCCATTGGAGAAAATCGCTACGTTATCATTGGTATATCTCGATTTGGGCAACTTTTAGTTGTTGCACATACTGACCGAGGAGAAAAAGTACGAATCATAAGTGCCCGAAAAGCAACCCGACAGGAGAGGAGGTTTTATGAAGAAGGAATTTGAGAATGAAATGGAAGATGAATTACGTTCTGAGTACGACTTTTCCCAAATTCAGGGAGGTGTGAGAGGTAAGTATGTTGAACGATATCGCACAGGGACAAATTTAGTGCTTCTAGATCCTGATGTTGCTCAAGCTTTTCCTAATGATACAGCAGTGAATGAAGCATTACGCCTTCTAGTGCAGATTGCCCTGCGCCCGTCTCCCCATAAACCGTGTGCACCGGACTGACCGAGATGCTTTCTGCTTCGTTCAAGTCCCTTGCCGCCGCTGATTTGGGGCATGTGCGATTCGTTCATCCTAAATGAGTAGCGATGCTCAGGGACGGATGGCGAGGATAGAACCTCGACAACTGAATCACCGTGAGGGTGAAAGTCCCTCTCTCCAGGTGCAAGGAGTAACCGCATCACCCCTACGGTAGCGACTGGTCCTCAATCCGTAAAGCGGGGTGAAAAGGCGTTAAGCTGGAAGCCTCATCCGGTGGCCGCCAAGCATGAGTCTATGGATAGCGCAAGCGAAGCTGTGCCTGAACTGTCGTGAGTTGTACCCAGCCAAATCAGGCTGATAGGCTGGAGCCAAAAGGCAAAGGATAGGGGTGGGCGTTTACGGTTACGACCCATATGCACTCCCACAAAACCCGGCAGAAAGCAGCGTCCTAAGGATTCGAGAACGGTGATTCGGAACGAAGTAACCCGCTGGCTGCTCTCAGCTCGCTGAGTAGGTGCCAACCGTAAGCGCCAGCGGAGAAGGATGTCCTAAGAAGCCAACGCCTTTGGGAAAGCCAGAGGATATGCAGACGTAGGGCGGGATATCGACAAGCGATTCTCCTATCGGAGACACTCTGTGAACGCGCTCATTAGCGGTTTACAAGCCTAATGCCGAGTGATTCATCACGACGGTGGGATAAGGGGGAAACCCTGCAATCCGCCAACAGGGAGGTCGCAAGCCAGAAAGCGATGAACACGTATCAACTCGTTTGACCTGTTCACTCCGAACTGGTGTCTATGACAAAGAGTCGGTATCTCAGGAGCCGTGTGCGTTGAAAGACGCACGCACGGTTTTGGAGCCGAGCGGAGGGGGCGACCCCTTCGCTTAGGCTAACTAGACAGAGTTTCCAGTCATGAAGTTTGTTAAATTGCTTGGATCAGTTTGAAGGGTACCCGAAAGGGTACTACCGCACCAGAAATATATCTGACATATTCGGAGGTAAACAAAGGAGTTCACGGTGACAGCATCCTTTGTTTGATAAACAGAATGCGGAGGAAACAACAATGACATGGTTTGATTGGGAAGACCTTGGCGGAACTATTACGTCTGCTCCAACTGTGGCTTCATGGGCAGCCAATCGATTAGATTGCTTTGTAAAAGGTACTGATAACCACATGTGGCACAAGTGGTGGAATGGCTCAAGTTGGAGTGGGTGGGAAGACCTTGGTGGTGTAATTGATGATGCGCCTGCTGCGGTGTCATGGGGACCAAACCGCATTGACTGCTTTGCACGAGGAATGAATAACCACATGTGGCACAAGTGGTGGAGCTTAGTGCCTACGGTAAGACTACATCTTAAAGTTCTATCTAATCCAACAGGATTTACCATCGACCAAATGGTAGATGGTATGAGACAGGTGTACGAAGCCAATGGTATTCGAGTTGTTGTTGCATCTACCGAAAATCTCAATCTGCCTCTCCTGAATGACCTTGATGTTGGAAGTTGTACGATGGGGAATACAACGACTGAGCAGAATCAGTTGTTTGCCAATCGTAACAATGTAGGAGCAAATGATATTGCCATCTATTTTGTCAGGTCTACTGTTCCCTCGTTCAATGGTTGTGCTGCACACCCTGCTGGTCAACCTAGTGCAGTAGTTGCTTCCATCGCAAGTCGGTGGACACTCGGTCACGAAGTTGGTCATGTGCTAGGGCTTCCTCATGTCAATAATAACGATCGCCTGATGACAGGGAATGGAACTGGTAACATTACAAATCCTCCACCTGATTTGATTGCATCTGAAGTGGCAACAATGAATTCTAGTCCATTAACAGTTGATATTTAGGAGAGAAAAATGGCTATCACAATGGAACAAGTAATAGCAGCGCTTAACTTGGATGAACCAGATTATGCTCAAGCAGCAAAAATGGGATCAGCAGCACTTCCTCATTTAGCTAGTTTGATTCAAGGGACTGATCCAGGCTTGGCATCGAAAGCAGCATCCTTGGTAGGTATGATTCAAGAAGCGGAATCGGTTAATGTTTTGGAGCAAGCAGCTAACCATGCAGATCCACGAGTCCGAATAGCAGCAGCAGCAGCGTCTCGAAATCTTAGTGATGTTGATGCAAGTCGGATTTTGTTGTCCCTTGTGAGCGATGCTGACGTGGGTGTTCAAAAGGTTGCTCTTCAATCAGTTCCCGACAAAGCCACTGGTGAACTAAAATCTGCGATTAACCAATTAGGCACTGCTGTTGTAAAATCTGAAATATCTGATATCGTCCGTCAAACCCGCTACCGCATTCAACCTACTGATAAGGATCAAAGGAGTGAAAAAGAGGGGCAAATGCCTTCTGGAAACATGAATGATTTCCAGGACAAAAACACAATGATGCCTTCTGGAAACATGGAGAATTTTAGTGCAGGAAAGGGGGCAGAACTTCGAGATATGCCAAGCGGAGCAATGTAGCTACAATTAAGCCTTACTTGAGTCCTTCTACTACTTCCTCTATCCCTGCGGCTATGATCTAACAAACCCACTGCACCGGAACGAAGTTTGCTTATTTGTTGTGCTGCACAAGTTATCTGCGTCCGGTGAGTGGGAACGTTAGACGCGCGACTGTTGGAATACAGGGCAGAGCAGGAACGCCAACGCGAGCAACAAAAGCAGCGATCGCTTGATTCTCAAAAGTATGCTCGACTAATTGGCCGACCCCCCACAGAGCGCGAGCTGACTTCATGGATTGCGGGTGGCAGGCCAGACGGTAGACTTCATCGTTAAAAGGCTTTCATAGGGTCTCACCTAAAAGGCGAGACCCACTCAAACTCCCTCAGTGCGGCGCTTTTGAGCTTCCACAGTTCTCCAGGACAGCTTCGCAAATAACCTGCCTTAACCACTCAGATCGGTTGGGTAGCGATCGCACGTAGGCGTCAATTTGCGGCGGCAACAGTACGCAGACAGGAGCATTAGATAACGGCTCATCTCCTAGCACCTTAAACCTAGTTAAGTAATCACCACGAATTTCTGTCATTTTTCAGCCAATTAAACACTAAATGTGGAGCAATACCCCGAAAATATACAGGCTATTACGCTATACTTAGTATAGTAAATCTGTTCTAACGGAGGGGTTGAAAATGTCAAAGGTTTATCAAGAGTTGCGTAAATTGCCTTTTGGCGAATCTTTCAGGTTTGGCAACAGTACCTATCGTTTCGTCAGGGCTTGTGAAGCCAAAGACTGGAAGGGTATTGTTGCAGGTTTGCCACCTACCGATGACAGGACAGCTATTGAGGAAATTAGAGAATTGCCAGGTGAACAACCAAGATGGGTCAACCACTGGTAGACGATAGAACGGCGCACCGGGAGCCTTATCCCGGCATTAAACCAATTTTGAGGGGTTGAAAAATGATTGCTGAACCGAAAGAAACGATAGAACAGAAGTGGGAGTCACTATTATCGGAGTGTCAAGAGTTAGCCCGTACTTATCAGTACGTCTGTGCAAAGAATTATCGGATCGATTCAGAGCTACCGCCAGCACCTGAAGCTGATAAAGAGCTACGGCAGAGTCTTGAGACGGATTTATACTCAACCGTCTATTCGCGTATTGAAGAGAGCCTTAACAGTTTTGCAGAAGAGGTTACTTGCCAGACAATGCAACCGCTTTTCTCAACCGCTGGTGATACCAAAAGCCATGAAGAACGGACGGAGACCCTTTTTGAACGTTTGAGCGTGTTGGGAACACCTCCAACTGTTGCAGCAGCGATAACCTTCTATGGCATTGACGCGGACATATCTCCCTTTTTGGATGAAGGCGAGGATATTGGTTTAGGCGGTTCTCGAATTTTTTATGAGTGGCTGGAGGATAACGGTTACACTCTTAGCCCTACTGCTGTTTACGATTTGCATGTAGCTGTGACTTTAGAAGCGCGTAGGCGATTCATTGATTTATTCAAAGAATGGCTAGAATCTGCTGGTGAAGTATGGGGGATTGAAGGTTTCAAAAAAGGCGCTACTTGTGGGTATGTCCAGGGGGCTTCTGCCCGTTTTGGTGACATTGTTAAGGTAGCAGCCTATCAACAGCTGCTTGAGACTTATGAGGAAAACTATCTGCTGAAGAAAATGATAATAGCTTCTCATAGCAAGCATGCTTATTCCCTGAAACGCGACATAAAAGATTTGAAACAGGAAAACAAAAAACTGAAACAGTCTCTACGTGAGACAAAAGCCAAGCTTAAAACAATGCCCTCTCAGACTGTGCAACTGTCTCTATTTTAGGCAGGGAATCGAATCATAGAGTTAGGGCGATCGCCATGTTCAAAATCAATCAGCAGACGGGATAGGTCGCTGCTGTAAATACCCCGCTCAGGATGGGCGACAGTAACACTGCTTACCGGGAGCCTTATCCCGGCAAACTAACCAAACTTTGGAGGGATTGAAAAATGATTGCAAAAGGTTTTGGACAGACTAAACAAACGGCTGTAAAGCATAGTTG
>JBJTUO010000172.1:0-13461 GCA_046080785.1 Leptolyngbyaceae cyanobacterium
GGAAAGGGAACCTTCGATCGCGTCCTGCATAACATCGACATGGTTCGGACCTTGCAGCAAAAGGGCGAGTTTCAGGGCAAGATTTCCCTCAGTGCTGTATTAAATGGTGAGCTAGCTCCTCGACTCTATGATTTTGTTGAATACTGTGAAAGCCTGGGGATTGACAGTCTATACCTGGTTTATCCCTGGTATATTCCAGAAACCGTTGCCAACAAAATGGATGAACACTTTAGAACTCACTTTAGCTGGTTGAACCCCTTATCAGAACAGTCCAAGGCAAGCTGGCATTCCTACACCTATCATGTCGATCCTCAGAAGGTAGAACTGCTGCGCCAGCAAATTGCCAAGGTCAACGATCGCGCCTGGAGTATCCGCCTGCGATACCAGCCAGCATTAGAGGCTGATGAGTTTGCAGCGTTTGTTGGCGGCAGTGACGCACCTGGACAGCGACGCACCCGCTGCCTTTCCATTTCCAATCGGATGGATGTGCTGGCCGATGGCAGCGTGAGTTCCTGTAAGTTATTTCCTGAATTTAATGTCGGCAATCTTTACCAGCAAGGGGTTTTAGAGATTTGGCAGAGTCAAGCCTTTAAGCGGGTCCGGGAAACAATTCACAGTGGTCTAACCCCAATTTGCTCCAAGTGTGTCTTGCTTTATCGGCATGGGATCTGAGGTATGAAATTGGAGACACTGGTTTGCAATCACACTATTCTACCGGAGCCAATCATGGAGCAAAACAATGAAGATTTTGGGATTTATCGGACGCTCTGACATACCCAAAGCCCATGATGGCTCTGCGGCTCTAGTCATTGATCATAAGATTAAGTTTGCATTGGAGCAGGAACGCTTGACTCGTACAAGGTACGCTGAGGGGCAGGGTTGCCTGAATGCGGTGAAAGCCTGTTTAAACTATGCCAACCTGCAACTCTCTGACCTGGACTGCATTGCCTATGGCTGGTTAGAGGAACTCAAGTCGGGGAGCCAAGTTTCTGACTATGTGGTTTCATCCCGCGAACTTACACCCATCCTCTTACCACCTGATGAGTTTGGTTATACCAATCCCCCTGATATTTATTTTGTTCAGCATCACTATGCCCATGCCGCCTCAACCTTTTTCACCAGTGGCTTCACCAGTGCAGCTGTGCTGGTAATGGATGGACAGGGAGAAGGAATCTCAGTATCCCTGTTTCACGCCAAAGGAAACACCATTGAGTTGATTGAAACCTATCCCGTGGAGACATCCTTGGGGATGTTCTATGGGGCAGCGGGAGCACGTTCTAATCTGGGCTGGCACTCTGGACCAGGGAAACTGATGGGGTTAGCGCCCTTTGGTCAGGTCAGACAACCGATCGATTTCCATTTCGATCCAGAGACCGGACGTTTCACCCTGCCTGACCCGATCCAGAAAGCCATTGATGACTCGCCAACTCCGCCCACGGCTGCGGATATTGGGATGTCGTGGCTCTACTATTTTGAGGATTATTGTTATCCCTATAAGCAAACATGGACCGCAGCAGGTTGGGATGCTGTCAAAGCTTACCACATCGCTCATTATGCTGACTTTGCTGCCACTGTTCAGCACACCCTGGAAGCGATTGGACACAATCTAGTGCTCCGGCTAAAGAAATTAACAGGCGAAAAAAATTTGGTACTCAGTGGTGGCTGTGCCTTGAACTGCACGATGAACGAAATGGTGAGCCAGCAGAAAATTTTTGACCAGATTTACGTCTTTCCGGCTCCCAACGATGCTGGAGTCAGTGTCGGTGCCGCACTTGCCGTCTCGCGTCTACGGGAGTCCTCCCCCGCGCCACTGGAACGACTACCCCATCCAGCCTTTGGCAGCACCTACAACAGTGATGAAATCATTGCTGCGATTAAGGCTTACGGCTTTATTCCGGTAGAACTGACTCCCGACGCTCTGGTAGAGCAGGTCGCTGAAGATCTAGCCGCAGACAAAATTGTAGCCTGGTTTAGGGGAGCGGACGAATTTGGCCCCCGCGCTTTGGGACGACGCAGCTTTCTGGCTAATCCCTCCCATCGAGAAACCCTGGGACGACTGAATCAGATTAAAGGTCGAGAAATGTGGCGACCGCTAGCGCCCAGCATTCTGAGTGAACAGGCGGAGGTCGTCCTGGAAAGTCCACTGGAACTGGGATTACATCGATATATGCTGGGAGTCGCAACCATCCGACCCGAATGGCGAACGAAGATCCCAGCGGTGGTTCATGTTGATTTTACAACTCGTTCTCATCTGGTGGAGCAGGAACAAGATGGGATTTACTGGTCTTTGATCGATCGCTTCTGCCAAAAAACTGGGATTCCATTAGTCTGTAACACATCTTTGAACGTGGCGGGACAACCCCTGGTGCACACGCCAGAGGAGGTGTTAGATATTTATTCAACGAAGGAGGATGTCCAAACTCTGGTGATCGAGAACTTTTATTTAACGAAGTCTAAAGGATTTGAATCAGACCCTGTTGAATATGTCTAGCTCTATGAACTCTCGTATATTTATTTGTGGGCTACATGCAGTTTTCTTTGATTTTCCCTACTGTGAATCGCGTTACTGAGTTAGAGCGGCTGTTTCAGTCTCTCGCTATTCAGCAGTACCGTCACTTTGAGGTGATTCTGGTTGACCAGAATCTGGACGATCGCCTGGCAGGGTTGGTGTCTACCTATGGTCAGCAGTTCCCCATTTTGCACCTGAAGCAGGCGCAGCGGGGAGCATCTCGTGCCCGGAACGTGGGGCGATCGCAGATAACAGGCGACTTGGTTGGTTTCCCCGATGATGACAGCGTTTACCCTCCAACAGTGTTGTCCCAAGTCGCTCATTTTCTTGAGCAGGATCAAACCTGGGATGGAGTAATCGCCAGAATCTTTGACTTGACTGACGATAAAAATGCCTTTGAGTTTTGTGGTGGTGATGATGAGTCAGGCGTAGTTGACTACTGGAAAGGTTATACTGTCGGCATTTGTCACGCCATGTTCTTGCGTGCCTCTGTTGTAGCAGCAATTGCCTTTGATGAAGCAATGGGGGTTGGCTCAGGAATGCCTTGGGGAGCAGGGGAAGACGTTGATTATCTCTTTCAGTGCCTTCATACAGGCTACCGCTTCTATTACGACTCAACCTTGAAGGTTCGGCATCCTAGCCCTCTGAAAAAAAATCGCTTTTACCAACAGGTACAGCGGGAATATACCTATGGCTTGGGCAATGGCTATTTGCTGGGTAAGCACGACTTACCAGAAGTACTCATCCATTCTGCAACCCGTTCGTCCTACGAGCATACATTTTTGGAAGTCACTAAAGGACATCTGAAACGAGCGCTCTATTTTCTGGCCTTCGGTCTGGGCACTTCGATCGGCTATCCCCAGGGGATAAAGAGACGGCAGACCTCCCAACCATCGGTCATTCAAACAGTTTAGGAGGGATGGGGTAGATTATGCAATTTTCCCTTGTGTTAGCGACTAAAAATAGAGCGGTAGAGGTTGAGCGATTTCTCTGCTCTCTGACCTATCAGGCTTATACAGATTTTGAGCTGGTCATTGTCGATCAAAATCCAGACGATCGCCTGATTGAATTAGTCAGATTTTACAGCCAGAAATTTCCAGTTGTTCATCTTAGACAGTCCAAAAGCGGCGCAACGCGGGCACGAAATCTCGGTCGCCTCCATGCAAAAGGAGATGTAATCACATTCCCTGATGATGACAGTGTCTATCCTGCTGAAATTCTGGCGCAAGTAGCTAACTTTTTCCAGGAAAATCCCCAATGGGATGGTGTGGTTGGTAGAGTTTACGAGTTAGAAAATGATCAAAATGCCTTTTTATATTGTGGTGATGACAACGCTGGAGTGATTGATCTCGAAAGAGCCTTACGGATTGGTATTACCCATGCAACATTTCTCAAGCGGGATGTTGTTAAAAAAATCTGTTTTGATGAGACGATCGGACCGGGAGCGGGCACACCCTGGGGCTGTGGTGATGATGTTGATTATTTATTTCGCTGCCTTCAAGCAAACTATAGTGTTTACTATCATCCTGAGTTTATTGTTCGGCACCCGAACCCCTTTAATTCCTATACCTTCCGTCAACTTTTACAACGGGAATATCATTATGGTCGAGGTAACGGTTATTTGATGGGTCGCTATTTCCCACCATCATTTGTACGAACTGAGATCTTACAGAATTGTCCCTATATATTGACGACCTTCTTCAGGGGTGAATTTGCTTATTCTGCCTACATTATTGCCTGTGTCATTGGCATGTCGCTGGGCTATTGGGACAGCATCAAGCAGCAAAAGCCACCTCAGAGCTTGGAAAGCTCACCAGGAGGAGCGATCTGATGAAATTCTCTCTGGTGGTTGCAACTCTTCATCGAGTGGCTGAACTGGATCGCTTCCTGCAATCCCTCGTGACTCAAAGCTACCAGAACTTTGAGGTGATTATTATTGACCAGAATTCGGACGATCGCCTCGTCAACCTCATCGATGCCTATCGTGAAATGTTCCCCATTACCCACGTCCAAACAGCCACTCCAGGAGTTTCTCGTGCGCGTAACCAGGGGCGATTACTGGCACAGGGAGACATCGTTGGGTTTCCCGATGATGACTGTCTTTATCCAGCGGATCTGCTCGCAAAAGTTGCTCACTTTTTTCAAACAAATTCTATCTGGGATGGGTTAACCATCAGAGTTAAGGATTTAGAAAGTGACCAGGATGCATTTGATTATTGTTTGAAAGAATCTGGCAAAGTTAACGACTATACCGTTTGGAGCGTGGGAATTGGTCCAGCCATGTTTTTCCGAACTGCGCTGGCTCAAAGTGTTGCCTTTGATGAGGAAATGGGGCCTGGGGCAACCTGGGTGGGGGGAGAGGATACGGATTACCTCTTGCATTGTCTGGATCACAATGCTGCGGTTTACTATGATTCCGAACTGTTTGTCAGGCATCCTCGACCCTACGCCATTTACTCAATTCGTCAACTGGTATCGCGAGAATTTACCTATGGGCGGGGCTTTGGCTATCTATTGCGGAAACGGGCGATTTCCTTATCAATTGTTCTCCAACAACTGTTTGCCCCCCTCCCCTTACTTGTGCAGTACACGGTGGCGGGTAATTTCCGGTATGCCTTGCCCTGTCCAGGAATGGGAGTGGGACGGATACTTGGATATTGGGAAGGTATCCGAAAATATAGAAGGAGCTTGCCATGAGTCTGAAGTATGTGCAGATTGAAACGACTAGCATTTGCAATCATCGCTGCTACTTTTGTCCAGTCTCAATGGATCAGCGCGAAAAAAGTGAGCTATCGCTGGAAAACGTAGAGAAAATTATTGCAGGTCTGCATGGCTATCCCGTTGAGACAATCGTCCTCAGTGGATTTATGGAAGCGACCTATGATAAAGGGCTGATCGAGAAGGTTGCTGCAATTCGTCAAGCGGGCTATAACGTTTCAATCTATAGCAACGGCTCAGGATTGCAGCCAGAATTAACTGATCAACTCTTGCAGTTGGGAGTCAGTCAATTTACCTTCAATCTCTCAACGCTGGATGAAGCTTCGTATCGGCAAACGCGCGGATCACGAGACTTGCCCCGTGTTTTAGCCAATATCGACTATTTGATCGCTCAAATACCTGTGCAGACAGGCAAAGTCACAGTCGATCTCGTCGTCATTGGAGCATTAGATCAGCACCATGCAATGAACTTTCAATTAATTCAAGAGCGATTTGCGAGGACACCCATCTCCAGAATTTTGCTGATTCCAATGGTGGAGTTTGCTGGTAAAACAGACCAGCGGTTATTACCCGTGAAACTCAATCATCAGAAGTTACGGGGTTGCCTTTGGCAGCGTGACCAGGAGTGGCTGCATTTTGATGCCAGTGGTGAAGGCATTCTGTGTTGCCATGATTATTTTTCTAGCTACAAGATGGGCAACATTCGCGATCGCTCTGTCACCGAGATTTATCAAGGAGATGCGATCCAGCAATGGCGACGCTGGATCGGGGGTGAAGAAGAAGCTCCAGATGATTTTATCTGCCGTCGCTGTGCCTATGCAGTTGGAGAAAATCACATAGAATATTTGCGGTCAACCTTTTGCGATCGCTGCCAATTACCCCAGTTATTGGGAGGTGATCAGGCTTGTAAAAGCTGCGGTGATGTTGGACTCGTCATTGATTGGATCGAGAGCCATCCTGAATTCTTATCTATCGCTTAGTGGAGTGGAGAACCGACGATGCAGTTTTCTCTGGTTTTATCGACTAAACATCGGGTGCAGGAGTTAGAGCGGTTTCTTGCTTCACTGGCGGCTCAGAGCTACAGGAACTTTGAATTGATTCTGGTCGATCAAAACAGTGACGATCGATTAGTCGATCTGGTTGATTCTTACAGTCAGAAATTTCCCATTTGCTACATCAAGCAACCAGAACCGGGCTTATCCCGCGCCCGAAATCAAGGATTATGCCAGATTCAAGGCGAAATTTATGGATTTCCAGATGATGATTGTATCTACCCACCTGATTTTTTGGCAAAGGCAGCCCAGTTTTTTCAACAGGATTCTACCTGGGGTGGTTTAGTGATTAATGTCCTGGACTTAGAAGATGACAAGGAGGCTCTGCTTTACTTGCCTGAATCCGCTGGACTCGTGGATTATGACAAGGGCTGGATTGTCGCGATGACCGCTGCCCTCTTTTTTCGCAGTGAGTTTGCTAAGCAGGTGCAATTCGATGAAAATATGGGTTCTGGAACTCCGTGGGGCGGGGCAGAAGATGTGGATTACTTGTTCCGTTGCCTGGATGCAGGGGCGAAGACTTACTTTAATCCAGACATTATAATTCGTCACCCGACTCCGGCTAAATGCTATTCCGTTGCTCAGTCTATGCACAGGGAGTACCAACATGCCCGTGGAGCTGGTTTCCTGATGCGGAAAAGTAACTTCCCACTATCAAAAGTGTTTTGGGAAATCACTAACCCCCTGATTTATACGCTTCTATTTGTGCTTCAGGGCAGATCCCGTGAAGCGGTTTGTTTTCCGGGGGTATCGTTGGGTCGAGCGATCGGATATTTCGGTAGCTTTGGAGTTCGTCAAAAGGCAATATCACCACTGAGTTGAGAGGAGTAGATCGATGAATTTATTAACTGATATTGCCCATCCGAAATGGATTGTGATCCAACTTGAGGAACGGTGTAATCTGCGTTGCAAAATGTGCTACGAATGGGGCGATAATGGTTCCTATTTCGGTAAAGAAAATCTGGTTTCTCTAGATTATCCGGTGATTGAACGAGCCGTGAAATCCTTGCTGCCGGGGAAACCCTTCTTTGGTTTATTTGGGGGTGAGCCGCTGCTCTATCCTCATCTCGGTGATCTGATCAAGCTGATTAAGGGTGGGGGTTGCAAAGTTGATATTCCTACCAATGGCACACTACTAGAAAAAAAAGCGGAAATGCTAGTAGATGCCAAACCCGATCGCCTGTGGATCTCTTTAGATGGACCTCCAGAAATCAACGATCGTCAGCGAGGTGCAGGAGTCTTCGAGAAAGTGATGCGTGGCATCGATCGATTGCATGAAGTGCGGGAACAACAAGGCAGTGCTTTTCCTCGAATTGGGGTCACATTCATTGTTACCCCGACTACCCATCAATATATCGAAGAATTATTTCTCTCTTGCCTGGACTTGTCTAAGATCCAGCATTTGAGTATTGAATTTCAGACTTACGCGACTGCCGAGCAGTATCAAAAGTACGCTGAGGTGTTGAGGACAAAATTTGGTATTGATCAGGCTCCCGTGGCATCGGGCGTAGTTCAGGATCCAGCTCAGTTTGCCGATATGGATTTTGAATTAATTGTGGCACAAATGCTCAAGGTGAGAGCAGCTTGTGAAGAGCGAGGCATCTATTTTGTTGCCTATCCTAAAACCATTGAACATAACAATGTCCGCAATTTTTTCACCGCAAACTGGCAGGACATGCTCGATAAGCGGACCTTCTGCGCCTTTCCCTGGCTCTACAACGAAATTTCTGCACGGGGAGATGTCACGGTCTGTCATACATTTTATGACCTTCCAGTTGGCAATATTCATGAAGAAGATATTTTAGACATCTGGAAAGGAGAGCGGATCAAGCAAGTGCGAGACCACTTACGCAGAAATCTATTCCCGATCTGCACAGCCTGTGCCCGCTACTATGCCGATCCAACCAAACATTAACGTGCCTGACGGTGGACTCTAGCAAAGAGTTATGAACAAGCAATTCTCGATTGGTATTCTTGGGGCTGCAAAGATTGCGAAGCGGGCTGTGATCGAGCCAGCTAAGCAGTTGGAAGATGTTGCAGTTCTTGGCATAGCCGCAAGCGACTCTGTCAGGGCTGAGAAGTTTGCCCAGGAGTTTGATATCCCTGTAGTATTTCCCAGCTATGAGGCGCTGGTCCAGAGCGATCGCATTGATGCAGTATACATTCCGCTTGCGAATCACCTGCATATACCCTGGATTTTGAATGCTATCCATAGCCGGAAACCCATTTTAGTAGAGAAACCCATTTGTCTAAGCCTGGCAGAATTTGATGACATCGCAGCAGCAGTAGACTTCTCTGGAGTCCCTGTGTTGGAAGCCGTCATGGTTCAGCATCATCCCTGGCAATCCACCATTCAGGAAATCGTGGAAACGAAGCGTTATGGAGCTATCAAATCGATCCGTACTCAGCTAACCATGCAGTTTCCTGAAGCCGAAAATCAAGGCAACTATCGATTTTCACCGGAGTATGGTGGGGGAGCTTTTTTTGATTTAGGCACCTATTGGCTGCAATTTCTCCAACGTTGTCTGGGATTGCAGCCTGAGGCGATCTCGGCTCAAGCCCGACTGAATCAACCGCAGGGCATTGATCTGGAATTTGATTCTCAATTAAGGTTTTCCAACGCCGCGATCGCTGAATTTCACTGCTCCTTTGAAGAACCCTTTGCTGCCAATCACTGGGTTGAACTGGAACAAGCCACGATTACGATCCGCAATTTCTTTCGTCCCTTGTTGGGAATTCAGTCGATGAGTTTAGATATTCATCACCTTGATACTGGAGAAACAGAAATTATCAAGTTTCCTGCCCAAAGTTACTATCTGAATCAACTCAAATTTTTCCTAGAGGTACTCAAAGGGAATGAACCGCTGATTCCTCTGAGTCAATCGCGGGAGCGAGTCAACCTCATGGAAGCGATCTATCAGTCAGCCCAACGTCCTGTGGGAGGTCGCTGTGGTTAATTGTGCTGAACAGAACAAAAAAGCTCGATGGCAAGCGGTTCAATCTCTTTTAACGGACTGTCGGAAGGGGTTCCCCTTACACTCGATTTCCCGCTCAGAAATCCTACTGCTGTCCTTCGGGCAAGAGCGGCTCTGGTTACTCAGTCAGATGGGGGCTGATGATACGGTCTATCACCTGCCCTTTGCCTTTTGGATGAACGGATCACTAAATGTCACCGTGTTGGCAAGCAGCTTACAGGAGATTATCCGTCGCCACGAAATCTTACGAACTCGCTTTCCAGCGATTGGAACACAGTGTATTCCGGTGATCGCTCCAAATTGGGAATTGAAGTTGCCAACAATCGATCTGCAATCATTCACACCAGCGGAGCAAGAAGCGCAGTATGAGCGAATTCACCAGGATGAGGTTAGCCGCCCCTTTGACTTAGCCCAGGAACCACTGTGGCGATTTCAATTGATCCGGTTTGCAGAACAGAAATACGTCTTACTGATGACCATTCATCATCTAATCTACGATGGCTGGTCGCAAACCGTTTTTACTAAAGAACTCTCAACACTGTATCAGGATTTTTCCAGTGGGCAGTCTTCCTCTTTACCTGATTTACCCATCCAATATGCTGACTTCGCCTACTGGCAACGGCAATGGTTAACTGGCGAGGTGTTACAGGCTCGCCAAGTCTATTGGCAACGGCAACTGGCGGGGGATCCTCCTGGGTTGCGGTTGCCCTTTGACCGTTCTACTGGTCAACTGGAAGTCACAATGACCTATCGAGGGGCACGTCAGCCTGTGGCATTTTCCCCACAGCTAACCTCCGCATTAAAAGATTTGAGCGATCGTCAGGGAGTCACGCTGTTTGTTGTACTGATTGCAGCCTTCAATTTGCTACTTTATCAATACACACAGCAAAAAGACATCATTGTGTGTTCAACTCAGGCAGGTCGGAATCTCAGCCCAGTGCAGGGATTGATTGGACTTTGCAACACGATCGTCCCCATCCGCACCAACCTCTCTGGCAATCCCAGCTTTCTTGATCTGATCGATAGAATCCATCAGGTCGTTTTGGAGGCATACCATTATCAAGACATTCCCTTCCATCTCCTGGCAGAGATTTGCAATCTTACGAATCGGCGGCTGTCTCAGGTGATGTTCGTACTACAAAATACACCCAGTGAACTGTTGAAGCTGCCAGGAGTCGAGGTTCAATCAGACTATCTTGCCAACGGTACTGCTAATTTTGATTTATTTTTATCGCTGCTATCTCCAGATCAATCGGTAAACCAGATCCGAGGATATTTGGAATATAAAACTGACTTGTTTACAGCCTCAGCGATTACCCGGCTATTAGAAGACTTTCAGGCATTGCTAACGAGACTCGTAGAGCAACCGCAGCAGTATCTCTCTGAGTTGCCGTTGCTAGAGATGAATGATTCTACAGTGCATGAGGGGCAAACTGTAGAAATGGTCGATGGGGTAGCCTCAGCCACAGCGTTATTTGTAGCTCCTCGCACTGCGATCGAGCAGCAATTAGCCCAGATTTGGTCAGCGCTATTAGGACAAGAACGCATCAGTATTCACGATAATTTTTTCGCCTTGGGTGGGCATTCTCTTCTGGCGACTCAAGTTATTTCCCGCATTAACACCATGTTTGCGGCTGAGTTGCCGATTTTACCCATTTTTCAATATCCAACCATTGCAGCCCTGGCTGAAGTTATCCAGACTTACTTGCAGCAGGGGCACTCCCTACCCACCTGCCCAATTCAACCTGCTCCACGAGATCATCCACTGCCGCTCTCCTTTGCCCAACAACGACTGTGGTTTCTCGATCGCTTTGGTAACAGTGTTGCCTATAATCTGCCGATCGCGATCTCGTTTCAGGGCGCTCTCAACATCCCATCCCTTCACCGTGCCCTCCAAACCATTGTGCAACGGCATGAGAGCCTGCGGACGACCTTTATCTCAAAAGACGGGATGCCCTATCAGGTGATTCATCCCAATCTGACGATCAATCTGCCCGTCATTGACTTGAGTGACGCTCAACCCGATGAACAACGATTGGCTGTGCAACAGTTAGCCGCTACCGAAGCCACTACGTCCTTTGACTTAAGCCGTGATCCCATGCTGCGGGCTACCTTGCTGCATCTCGGTCATACCTCATCTCCCGTTCCCTCCCTCCCCCCATCTGCCTCCACTCCTCACCACATCCTCCTACTTACCCTGCATCACATTGCGGCGGATGGTTGGTCGATCGAGGTATTGTTGCAGGAGTTGACAGTTTTATACACGGCCTTAAGTCAGAATCAGCCATCTCCCTTGGGGGATTTGTCGATCCAGTATGCAGATTTTGCCATCTGGCAGCGCCATCACTTGCAAGGAGAGGTACTGGCACAGCAGTTGAACTACTGGAAAGCACAGCTTACAGATGCTCCTAGTCTACTCCAACTACCAACCGACTTTCCTCGCTCAGTTCAGGAGCGATTTCAGGGAGATGCGGTGGCGATCGCGATCGATCCGCTCCTCACTCAACAATTACGTCAGTTAAGTCAACAGCAGGGGACAACCCTCTACATGACCCTATTATCGGCATTTCAGATTCTGATGGCGCGTTACAGTGGACAATCGGATGTGGTTGTTGGCTCACCGATCGCAAACCGCAATCGTCAGGAACTTGAGTCACTGATTGGATTCTTTGTCAACACACTGGCGATGCGAGTTGACCTGTCTGAGGTGAATGGGCAGCCTCCTTCCTTTATTGAGATCCTGGCACAGGTGAAAACTACGGCTCAGGCTGCCTATGACCATCAAGATCTACCCTTTGAACAGTTGGTCGGAGAACTCCAACTTGAACGCAATCTGAACTACCACCCACTGGTTCAGGTGTTTTTCGTCTGGCACGGAGCGGCTCTGGATGCCGTAGAGATGCCTGGGATAACAATGGTGCCCCTAGAGCTTGAGACCCACACCAGTCGGGTTGATTTAGAACTGCATCTGTGGGAGCGGGAAGGGGGGTTGTCTGGTCAGTGTATTTACAAAACAGATCTGTTTCAAACTGCAACGATTCAACGAATGATGGGACACTTCCAGAGCTTACTGGCAGGGATTGTGGCTGAGCCGGAACGATCTCCGTTCAATCTACCGCTCTTAACAGCAGCAGAATGTCATCAACTGCTTGTGGAATGGAACTGTACCCAGGTTGAGTATGCTCAGGATACGGTGCTGCATCAACTATTTGAACAACAGGCGGAACAAACGCCGGATGCGATCGCACTTGTATTTGAAACAGAACGGCTCACCTACCGGGAACTGAATCAGCGAGCCAACCAACTCGCCCATTACTTGCAAACGGTTGGGGTGGGATCGGAGGTGCTGGTCGGGATTTGTATGGCGCGATCGCTGGATATGGTAATCGCGATGCTGGCGGTGCTGAAGGCTGGCGGCGCTTACGTACCCCTCGACCCAACCTATCCCGCCGAGCGGTTAACCTATATGCTCTCTGCGACCCATGTGCCCGTGTTGTTAACCCAGCAGCAATGGGTGGGAATGTTGACGGTCTCAAATACCCACGTGATTTGCCTGGATCGAGATCAATCGGCGATCGTCCAATGCCCAACGGGTAATCCTGTGCCGCTTGCCACACCGAATTCCTTGGCCTACGTCCTGTATACCTCCGGCTCAACTGGATTACCCAAAGGTGTAGCGATCGAGCATCATAGCCCGGTGGCGCTGGTTCATTGGGCGAGATCGGTGTTCAGCCCAGAGGAACTCCAGGGGGTGCTGGCATCCACATCAATTTGTTTTGACCTGTCGGTATTTGAGCTATTTGTTCCCTTAAGTTTGGGGGGCACGGTGATCCTGGCCGAGAACGCCCTACAGATTCCCACCCTACCAGCGGCTCAGGAGATCACGCTGATTAACACGGTACCCTCGGCGATCGCTGAACTCCTCCGCATCCATGCCATCCCTCCGGGAGTTTGCACGATTAATCTGGCAGGAGAAGCCTTATCCAATTCATTAGTGCAACAGCTTTACCAGCAGACAAATGTTCAGCGCGTGTTTAATCTGTATGGCCCGTCTGAAGACACCACCTATTCCACCGTTGCTCTAATCGAGCGAGGGGCAAGCAGCGTAACGATCGGTCGTCCCATTGACAATACAGTTGTTTATATTTTGGATCGCTATCAGCAGCCCGTTCCCATTGGCGTTTCAGGAGAACTGTACATTGGCGGC
>JBJTUO010000173.1:0-3879 GCA_046080785.1 Leptolyngbyaceae cyanobacterium
AAAAATTAATACTCTGCGGTGGGTCATCACGCGGAGTCTAAACAACGCATAGGGAGGCGATGGGGTTGCCCAGCCTGTGAACTGTGTAGCCGAAAGCTTGGAAGCCCGCGCTGTATTGCTTGCAATCAGCGTCGGATAGGCAAGCTAGTAGGATATGTCACGGCCAGTAGTCTGGGTCTTTATGATTCATCGTCACTCTCAACCCAGCCTACCAATTCACCCCAGACAAAAACCCGATCGCCCGCTACCAACTTGCGTCCCCGGCGGTTTTCGGTTTCTCCATTAACGGTAACAGCACCAGACTGGATCAACAACTTTGCCTGCCCCCCCGTGGGTACAACTCCCAACTGCTTTAAGAATTGATCAAGCTTAATGCTGTCATTTTCCACCTTAACTATCTCCCTTGAGCCTATTTTTCTGCGAACTCACAGACCCCATTATTTCATTGCTTCATTTAAACTAATAAAGGATATGAAAAGGAGTCTGGCATGGCTGAGCAACTGAGCGCCCGCGACCTATTTCGGGCTGCCTACGAAAACCGGTATACCTGGGATCAAAACTTCCCTGGCTATACTGCTGATATTCAACTGCGGCAGGGTGATCAGGTCTTTAGTGGCACGATCCGCATCAGCCCAGAACTGACGGCTGAGGTGAGTGGTGTCGATGACGCAGCGGCGAAAAAATCGATTCAAGAGCAGGCCTGGGAGATTGCCGTTCACCGGGTACGTCGCCCCTTTGACGTAACCCACGGCCAAAACACCTTTGAATATGGCGCGACAGATGGATCCGGTGCCGTCGAAATTATTATGGGTGGCAAAGCCGCTGGCGATCGCTATCAGGTAAAAGATAATGTTGTTACCTTAGTACATCGACACATTCACGGCACCGTTGTTACCATCAATACCTTCAGCACCCACCAGACTGAAGCCGGTTACCTCTCCCGCTGCTACGACTCGGTCTATCATGACCCTAACACTGGAACCCAGGTGAAAGGCCCTTACCAATTTGAAGACCTCTATGAAAAGGTTGGCGACTACTATATTCTGACCCGCCGGACGATTACAGGTACAGAAAAGGGTCAGCCTCTCACTACTGAATTTGCCTTCTCTAATATTCGTTTGCTTGCGCCTGTGCTTGCTTAAGGTGCTGAATAAAAGAGAGCAGTCAGGAGCCAGCAGCCAGAAAGATACACCATAAGGGATTTTTAAAGCATTCTCTTACCTACTCTCCTATTTTCTATCTCCTATCTCCTGACTTCTATCTTCTGATTCCTGCCTTTTGTTCCAGAACCCCAAACAACTGGGTTCAATTCCAGTTACGATCGCATCAACCGCATTTAAACCAACCATGCTTGAGGTAAAGTATGTCTGATACCCTGACTTTAACCCCCGAAAACGTTGAAACAGTTCTGGATGAAATGCGCCCCTACTTGATCGCCGATGGGGGCAATGTGGAACTGGTGGAAATTGATGGGCCAGTGGTGAAATTGCGTTTGCAGGGGGCCTGCGGTTCTTGCCCTAGCTCTACCATGACTTTGAGAATGGGGATTGAACGTCGCCTGCGAGAGTTTATCCCTGAAATTGCCGAAGTTGAACAAGTTATATAAAAAAAGATGAATAGTGGGTTTTTAAGTTTGAATAAAACTAGTTACCCTTACATCCGCTATTATGCCCCATCCCCTCTACGTTGCTTTTATCTGGCACCAGCATCAACCGCTTTATAAGAGCCGGGTTGACTCGGCAGGGTCTCAGACCGGCCAGTATCGTCTGCCCTGGGTACGGCTGCATGGCACCAAAGATTATCTCGATCTGGTGCTGCTGCTGTCCCAATACCCAGACCTGCATCAAACCGTCAACTTGGTTCCTTCCCTGGTTCTACAGTTAGAAGATTATGTCGCCGGAACCGCGATCGACCCCTATCTGGAAGTGGCACTCATCCCTGAAGCCGAGCTTACAAGAGCGCAAAAGGGGTTTATTGTTGACCATTTTTTTGACGGCAATCACCATACTCTGGTAGACCCCCATCCCCGCTATGCCGAGTTGTTTTACCAACGGCAAGAGCAGGGCCATGCCTGGTGTTTAGAAAATTGGACGGCCCAAGATTTTAGTGATCTGCTGGCCTGGCACAATCTGGCCTGGATTGATCCCCTGTTTTGGGATGACCCCCAGATTGCCCGTTGGCTGCAACAAGACCGCGGCTTTACCCTCGCTGATCGCCAGCAAATTTACGAAAAACAACGGCAAATCTTAGGGCGCATCGTTGCTCAACATCGGCAGATGCAGGAATCAGGCCAGTTGGAGGTGACCACCACTCCTTACACCCATCCGATTTTACCCTTACTGGCTGATACCCAGGCGGGGCGGGTGGCGGTACCAGATATGATCTTGCCGGAGTCCCGGTTTCAGTGGCCAGAAGATATTGCCCGTCATCTGCGAAAATCCTGGGGGTTTTACCTGGAGCGATTTGGGCAACCCCCCCGCGGTCTCTGGCCTTCAGAACAAGCGGTCAGCCCTGCGATTTTGCCCTACATTGCTAAACAGGGTTACCGATGGATTGTGTCAGATGAAGCGGTTTTAGGCTGGACAATCAATCACTTCTTTCATCGCGATATGTCGGGCACGGTGGAAGATCCAGAACGCCTCTATCGCCCCTATCGCCTGGAAACTTCCCATGGAGACCTGGCTATCGTCTTCCGGGATCACCGTCTCTCAGACCTGGTGGGTTTTACCTACGGTTCAATGGAGCCAAAAAAAGCGGCGATCGACTTGGTGGGCCATCTGCAATCGATTGTTCGGGCCCTGAGTGAACGACAGTCTGAATCGGCAACAGATGGGTTGGAGCAACCCTGGTTAGTCACGATCGCGCTGGACGGTGAAAATTGCTGGGAGTTTTACCAGCAGGATGGCAAGCCCTTTTTAGAGCACTTGTACCATACGCTGAGTCAACAGTCTGAAATTAAACTGGTCACGGTTTCGGAGTTTTTGGATCAGTTTCCCCCGACAGCAACCATCCCCACAGAACAACTGCACAGTGGCTCCTGGGTAGATGGTAGCTTACCACCTGGGTCGGCGACCCCGCCAAGAATCGGGCCTGGGATCTACTGACTGCCG
This sequence comes from Leptolyngbyaceae cyanobacterium, assembly GCA_046080785.1. Lineage (GTDB taxonomy): Bacteria > Cyanobacteriota > Cyanobacteriia > Leptolyngbyales > Leptolyngbyaceae > JBJTUO01. The sequence continues at coordinate 3,111 of JBJTUO010000173.1, forward strand.
CCCGTCAAACCCTGGCCAACCATCCTGAAGCGACGGAGAGCACCAATCCGGAGGTTTGGGAGGCTCTGGATGCGGCTGAGGGGTCAGACTGGTTCTGGTGGTTTGGGGAGGGTCACTCGTCCAATCACGATGCCATGTTTGACCAGTTGTTTCGAGAACATCTGGCTGCCATTTACACTGCTCTGGACGAGCCCGTTCCCGATGCAGTGCAGCGCCCCGTCGAAATTCATGCCGTGCAGGGTGACCACGCGCCCCAGGGCTTTATTCATCCCTATATTGATGGCCATCCTGACGAGCAAGATTGGGATAGGGCGGGCCGGGTCGAAGTGGGTGGTGCACGGGGCACGATGCATCGCAGTGCCGCCATTCAACGGCTCTGGTATGGGGTTGATCACCTCAACTTTTACCTGCGGCTCGACTTTCAAGCGGGTATCAAACCAGGGGTAGACTGCCCGCCAGAGCTTAATCTCCTCTGGTTTTATGCCAATCGCACCATGCACAATAGCCCGATTCCCTTGGTGCATTTACCCGATGAGCAGCCCCTAAATTATCTCTATCACCATCATTTGGGCATTAACCTTTTAACCCAAACCCTCTGGTTTCAAGAAGCCGGTGAACATTGGCGTTGGCATTCTCGCGCTAGTCGGGCGCAGATCGGGCTCAACTCCTGTCTGGAGTTAGCCGTACCCTGGGACGATTTGAGCATCGCGCCAGACTCAAAGATACAGTTGGTGATAGTCTTGTCAGATGGAGGACGTTATCAGGGGTA
>JBJTUO010000174.1:0-19020 GCA_046080785.1 Leptolyngbyaceae cyanobacterium
TAGAGCAATTGTGTCAAGAAATATTGGACGAACTTTTGCAAATTAACCGTCGTTGGCTTAATTATTACAAGAAGGGGCGACGGGCCATAGATCTTGCCCTGTCTACGTTCTGAGACCGCTGTCCCCCTGCCAGGCTCCCGACACTCAGACTATCACGTAGAGTGCGGCGTTCTAATGCCTCCTGCTCAGGTCGCCAGGAGAACCTTTGTTGCCGGGGCTCAATTAAGTAGTTGGACGCTATTGAATACACCCCCTGTAGTCCCCCTTTGTTCTAGCGCAGCGGCGCGAAGCGCGGGGACGGCGACAGCCGGGGGTATGCCAGGTAATTCTTTATGTCCATACGACTTGGAAAGTTACGAGCAGAGAAAAGTGATGATAGAGAGAACGATGTTTGCTAACGCCCTATGATGCCCTTAGTCGGAGTCCCGGAGACGATCGCCAAACAGTTTGGCCGGTATCGAGACATCTTTTGCCGAGAGGCGGGCTTTGAGCATGTGCAACGGTATATGACTGGTTTATTGCTGAGCTGGAGTCAAACGGGCCCACGACTATGTTGCCCACCGCATGGGACGGTTTCAGACAGTAGTGACTGCTACGATCGCCAATCGGCAGTGGATTGACGGGATCGAGGTCGTGGTATCGATTAGAGTATCGGAAATGCACAGAGATTGCCGTGGATATTATGCGACAAATTGAATTGGAAGGACAATTTCCGACAGCAAATTATGCATTTGACAATGGGGTATTGACACGAAAGTCGACAGCACTGATTGAGAAGTCTGGGAAGCATTGGGTGAGTGAGATAGAATACTCTCGCAATATCCTTTGGAAGGACTGTTGGCAACATGTAGACACTATTAAGTTGAAACTACGAACCCAACACCCAGAGAGCTTTCGTCGAACTGTGGTCAAGGGTCGAAACGGCGAGAAGAAGACGATTTGGGCGTTTACCAAAGTCGTGCGTTTGCGGAAGTATGGACGCAAACGTTTGGTGATAATTCATGAGCAGGAGGATTTGCAAGATGCCCCACGATTTTTACTGACCGATGCCCTGCATTGGGAGAGTGGACGGGTAATGGAAACGTGGACATATCGGTGATCCTGTGAAGTTTTTCATGAGGTGAGCAAACAGGTGACGGGGTCAGAATCGGCTCAGGTTCGCAATGAAGACGCGGTGAAACGCCATTTTCGCCTAAGTTGCGTAGCGCGGTCGATTCTGCAACGAGCAACCTGTAGTAGCACACAATCTGAGAAATTTCAGTTTGCTCAAGGACAGCAAACCGTAGGACAGAAACACCACACCTTGCCCCGTGAAGCCCTGGCCCAACTCCTGCAATGGGTTTGTACGGGGTTGGAGCAAGGTCGCAACTGGGAACAACTTCTGGAGGAGTTAATGCCTACCTAACACAGTACCCTATTTTTCTACGTTTGTAACTTTCCAAGTCGTGTATCCAGTAGTGTAAGGTTTTCCCGCCTAAAATTCTCTCGCTGTGATGAATTAATTACCTTTATTTACGATTCTCGATGGCATGATCGGCCTATCCCTTTAAATTCCGGGAATCTCGGATAACTCACATTCTAATTCTTCGACCGCAAATCCGGTTGCCTGTTGCCACTCTTCCACTGTGAACTCATAGCCGTGTTGGTTCGCTATACCCACCAGCACATCCAAATTGGGAGCCGCATTGAGAGTATCCCGCAGATCAGGATCGACTTGAACCTTCTCCACTTGCAGGTGGAAGCGCCACGGGAATAACAGCCAATAATTGAGGAGTTTGTGAATAATCCAGGTTAGGTGAGTAGCCAAAGTTTTCTCGATTCAAGCTGAAAAAAATCGGTTATCTTGACTCAGCTATCTGTTCTGTAATCATTATTTTATGACTGAGCCGGGAGTCATTCAATTAGCCCAAGCAGGGGATGCCAGCGCGATCGCTCTCCTGATGAATTCGTCTTTGCAGGCGATCGGAATCCAAGCTCGTGTTGCGCTCAAAGACGACACCTTATATGTCTTACTGGAATCAGAGCGGGCCTTGGCTGCTTCCCCCTGTGTGGAGTTTATTCAACAAGGGCTGGCCCGGCTGAAGGCTAAGCACTTTGGGGGGGCAGTTGTTTACAGTTGCCTTACAGGGAAGTCTGATCCCATCTGGGTGCAACAGGTGTCCCCCTGGTATGCAGCATCATTCAATCCTTTCTTATTGGCTGAAAATGCGGAGTTAGATGGAATCACTGCGATCATTCCGTTACCGCCCCAGCAGCTCAGAAAAGTCAAGTTATTTGATCTCCTGCTCCTGAGTGTGCCCCTATATATGGTATTTAGCACTGCCCAGATCTGGAATCGCTATCTGGTTCATCGGGCCGATTCCAGCCCTACTGCTATTTCCCTACCCCAATTTTTACAATCAACGACCGGAGCAGCCCGCCCCAGGGCGCAACTGGTAGTTCAAACCAATCAAGTTGAGACAGAACGCTATCAGGTTGCCCTGCGGCAGGCCCGTCAGGCTGTGAAACTGGGGGAGACGGCGACGTCCAGAGAAGAGTGGCGGGCTGCAATTGCCCAATGGCAAGGGGCGATCGACCAACTCAAGCAAATTCCGGCCAGTGACCCGGCCTACGCCCAGGCCCAATACAAACAGCAGGTGTATCGCCAGAATATGGATCAACTGGTACGGGATAAGCTGAGTAGCATGGGTATGGAACTGAAAAAGACCATCGAAGGGGGGATTTCACCCAAGTCGATCGCCTACTCTGGCAAGGATTTGTTCTTTGCCCAAAATATGATGTATGGCCATACGATTACGGTGTACGACCGCAACTATGATCTGGTCAAAACCATTTCAGATAGTGTGCGACTGGCTGACTTTGGCTATTCCAACTTTCCTGGAGAGCAGCAAGGCGCTCCGGTGGAAGCCGCCTTCTCTCAAGGGGGCAAGGTCGCCTGGGTTTCTAACTACCAGATGCATGGGGCAGGGTTTAATCAACCCACAGAGGATAACTGTACCCCTGCTCAAAACCTCGATCCAGGTTTCCTTTACCGCATTAATACAGAAACTCTGGCGATCGACCATGTGGTGCAGGTTGGGGCTGTTCCCAAATTTATTGCGACTTCGTCTCAGCATCCCTATGCCCTGGTCAGTAATTGGTGCAGTTGGGATGTGAGTGTGGTAGATACCCAGACCAATCAGGAGGTGCGTCGGCTGCAAGTCGGCCCCTACCCTCGAGGGATTGCTATCAGTCCCCAGTCTGATGTGGCCTACGTTGCCCTGATGGGAGCCTTTGATGTGGCAGCGATCGACCTGAATAATTTTACAACTCGCTGGATCAAGCATGTCGGCAATTCTCCCCGACATCTGGCAGTGGATCAGACTGGACACTATCTGTATGTCTCACTAAATGGTGAGGGAAGTGTAGCAAAAGTCGATTTAACCACTGATACAGTCGTGGCCAAAGTCGAAACCGGTCAAGCCCCTCGTAGTTTGGCGCTTTCCTCGGATGGAGAATTTCTTTATGTTGTGAACTACGACTCCGATACAGTGAGTAAGGTTCGCACCACTGACATGGAGGTGGCACAGACAGTGACCGTTAATCCCGGCCCCATTGGTGTCACCTATGATCCCAAAACCCATCAGGTCTGGGTCGCCTGCTACTCGGGCAGCATTCTTGTTTTCCAGGATTAGGGGCAGGAGACGATTCCTGGCAAGATTTTGGAGGGCAACACCCCCACACCCCAGTGCCAAGTTACCTAACCCCCAGCTGTCGCCGTCCCTCTTTGTAAGGGGGACTACAGGGGGTGCATTCAATAGTGCCGAGCTACCTAACCCCCGGCTGTCGCCGTCCCCCTTTGTAAGGGGGACTACAGGGGGTGCATTCAATAGTGTCCAACGTCTTACCGGAGGTTAGACAGCTACCACATGAGGGATGGAGGTATGTAAAGCCACATTTTCTTGCCAGACTTGACCATCCAGAGCCATTTGTTCAATCAAACTGGCTAATCGCAGGGCTTTTAAGGCCTGCTCCCCGCCCACTGACGGTTGCACACCACCCCGTACACAATTGACGAAGTGATCTAACTCGGCATGAAGGGGTTCGATGTTACTGGTGTAAACCTTCTCAATCAAACCGTCCTGGCGATAAAGCACCTGGCCATAATCAGTCATGTAATTGGCCGTCGTCTGCCGGTGGATCAAAATCTCGTTGTTTAAGAAGTCGGCTTCGGTTAACGAGTTTTTGCAATGGGCAGCGATGCGGCGAATCTTGCGATGGGTAACCTTACTGGAGGTCACCGTGGCCACAATGCCATTGGCAAAGCCAAGGGTCGCAGTGACGTAATCTAAGTAGCCAGAATCAGAGGCTCGACTGCCCCCTGCTGTTAATTTCACAACAGGGGAGGCGGCCAGTTCCAAAAGCAGGTCAATGTCATGAATCATCAAATCCAACACGACGGAAACGTCGTTGGCCCGATCGGAATAGGGACTCATGCGGTGGGCTTCCAGTGCCAGGAGTTGTTCTGTTTTAAGGACTTTGCTCAGTTCCTGAAAAGCTGGGTTAAAGCGCTCAATATGGCCAACCTGTAAGATGCATTGGAATTCGGCGGCGGCATTCACCAACGATTCTGCCTCTGCAATGCTAGCGGCAATTGGCTTTTCAATCAACACATGTACCCCGGCCTGCAAACAGGTCATACCGACTGAGTGGTGCAGGCGGGTAGGTACTGCCACGCAGACGGCATCAACAAACTGCAACAAATCACGATAATCTTCAAAAAAGCGAACCCGATACTTACTGGCAGTACTTAAACCGCGCTCTACGTTGACATCAGAAATGCCCACCAACTCCACATCCTTGAGCATACTGAGGACGCGAGTATGGTGCTGCCCCATGTTGCCAACCCCAATCACCCCAATTCGGATGCGATCGGGCTGACCTCGCTGTATGCAGACAGTCGAAGTTCCTAGGGAAAGACTATTTTGCACTCTTGTATCTCCTCATCCACCAATTTGGCTAGTTTGTAACATTGCGCCACTTGACAGCCATCCAGATACTACCACAGCAGCCCTGATTATGAAGAATTCCAAACTCTCTGTTGGGTTCCTGAATTTGTATTTTGTTTTTGTAATATCCTTTTAAAGATCTATTCGAATAGTCAGGACGATTAGCAGAAGAGCTTCACTGGTGTCAAGAGCTATCGCCACAGATGTTTAGGAATGTCTGTTTAGGAATGTCTACTCCCTCGATTCAATGGTATCCCGGCCACATTGCTAAAGCCGAAAAGGCTTTACAAGAGCAACTGAAGCGAGTGGATGTGGTGCTGGATGTCAGAGATGCCCGCATTCCCCTGGCAACATCCCATCCTCAGGTGCATCAGTGGATTGGAAGTAAAGAATCGATCCTGGTGATCAATCGCCTGGATATGATTCCAGAAAGGCTGCGGCAGCGCTGGACGGTTTGGTTTCAGGCGCAGGGACAGGATCCTTACTTCACCGACGCTCAGCATGGCAAAGGCATCCAACTGGTGCTAAAAGCCGCCCAAACAGCCGGAGAGCAGATGAATCGACGGCGTCGACAACGGGGGATGCTGCCCCGCCCAGTACGAGCTGTCGTAGTGGGGTTTCCCAATGTGGGGAAGTCTGCCCTGATCAACCGATTACTCAATCGGCGAGTGGTTGAAAGCGCCCGTCGCCCTGGCGTAACACGCCAACTGCGCTGGGTTCGTATCTCAGATCAAATTGAGTTGCTCGATGCCCCTGGGGTTTTACCGTCTCGCCTGGATAACCAGGATGCGGCCCTGAAACTTGCGATTTGTGACGACATTGGGCAGGCGGGTTACGATACGCAACGAGTGGCGGCGGCGCTGATTGACCTCCTGAGTCACTATCAAACAGACAGTGCCCTAGCCAACCGGTATGGTTTAGCGGTTGAAGAGTTGAGCGGGGAGAGCTACCTGCATCGCCTTGCAGATCAGTGCTATCAAGGGGATGTGGAACGAACTGCCCGCCAGATTTTGACTGACTTTCGCAAAGGTGAGTTGGGAGCGATTCCGTTGGAATACCCGCCAGAGTAACTCCTCAGCCTAAATCCCTCAGGAAATTGGAAGAGATATTGAATTATCACTATGGGGCAGTCCATCAATGAGACACTGTGGCTGTACATCTTAAGGAGATATGTTGACATGGGTTTTTTAGGCAAATTATTCGGCAAGCATGAAGAGGAAAAGGCCGCAGCAGCTCCTGATGTTGCTGTAGCAGCAGCAGCTGCTGCTGCGTCGATTCCACCAGAAAAGGTTGGCCTGGATGGCAATTTTGACGAAAGTGGGTTGGCCAAACGCGTGGCCAAAGCCCTGGATGACGCCAATATTTCCGACGAAGTTGGCCTATGGGTCGCTCAAACCGGTAGTGTGGTAGTGTTGAAGTACAATCCAGATGCAGAGGGGGTTTTGGCTCAGGCTAAGCAAGTCGCCCTGACAGTGGAAGGAGCAACCGATGTGCAGGCCTTATCCAATACTTAGCCAGTTCATTGGATTCGACTAAGATCGTCGCTCCAGATTTAATTCGATGATCCTTAACTCTGCCACCTTGCCCGTGGCTATGGCCATACCACGGCTACCCTGATTAGGGAGTAACCTATGATTACCGCTCCCGATCCTCCCGACCCTCAAACTGAACTGGCGAAAGAACGGAATCGCATTGCCGCCGATCGCACCTTGCTAACCTGGGTTCGTACCAGTGTTTCGTTGATCGGTATGGGGTTTGGCATCACTCAACTTTCGCCACCCCTAGATCTGGAGGATCAGGGTTTCCTGCTGGCTATGGTAACACCGTCTAAAATCGGTCTATTTTTTATTGGTCTGGGTGTGTTTTCTGTGGTTTTCGCTGCGCTCGATTATCAAGCCGAATTGGGGCGATATCGCCAACCAACCTATACTTATACCCCCCGACTGTCCCTTGGTCTGTCAATAGCAGGGGCAGTTGTGATTGTTGCGCTCATCCTGTTTGCTGCCCTTTGGACCCATCCGTTTCTCAGATCGTTACATCGAGCATGATTATGGGGTGTCTAACAAAATAATTGCCAGACTAAAAACGCCAAAGAGCAAAATCATACTAACGGTTAACCAATTAAACTTCAAAAAAAGATTGGTATCAAAACTATTAACCCCTTGCTTCAAGAAACGGAGTACCACAAAATGCTGAGCCATCACAATCATTAACACCCCAATACCAAGGGCCATAAACATCAACCCAACCGTACTGGCAAACTCAGCCGTGACAAAGGCATAGCGGTCTGGAAAAAGCCGGCCCAGCATAGCAGCTAGGGGGTCGATCGCTACTCCAAACCCAATTAACACCACACAATTATTAATCCAGGCAGTCAGGGTTCTTTCTGCCGCCTGACGGGTGCGCTCCTTTGCCAACTCATTAGTGGGGCCTGTTAACTGCTCAAGCTTTGACATAACTCTGACATAACAAAGTTGGCATTCTAACTCGATAAAACGGTAAAATTGCTTGGTGGCAAAAGCTTAATGGCACGGCTGTTCACTTTTCACTAATACGCTGGATCTTAGCAGCATCTATTTCTGATGACCAACTTCAATCCGGGAACTGAACTGGCCAAAGAACGAAACCGGGCAGCTGAAGAGCGAACTTTAATGGCCTGGATTCGGACATCCCTATCCCTGATCAGTTTTGGGTTTGGAATTAGCAGCATTATTGCTATCCTCAACCAGGAGTTAGGTGGGGCACTGGATCCATTTCGAGCTTCTCGCATTCTGGGCTTAGGGTTTGTGGCTCTGGGCACTGTTTCTATGCTGTATGCAGCGATGGATCATCGCCGCCAGATCCGCAGAATTGAGCGCAATGAGCTGCGTTATATCCCTCGAATCTCTCCCACTCTCGTGGTTGCCTATGTGCTAGCGGTGTTGGGAGGGCTTGCCTTTTTAAGTCTTTTGATTGGATCTAGGCTGGTGCAGTACCCACAATAGAGGCAAGAATCCAGAATCCAGAATTCAGAATCCAGAATCCAGAATCCAGAATTCAGCAATTTGCCTAACTCCTGACTCCTGATCTCCTATCTCCTGATTCCTGATCTCCTGACTCCTGATCTCCTGACTCCTGATCTCCTAGCCCCTCCAGGATTTCCTGGCTTAAATTACATGCCTCTCATAGGTAATCAGATTGAGTAAAGAGGCTGGCATCCAGGTACCCAAACCGAGTGAGTGGGTGCAGGGCTGCTAAAATCTGTTGACCATAACTCCGGTGAATGACTCGGCTATCGAGTAAGGCCACAACCCCCTGGCGTTCTCGGACAGGAGCGATCGCCCGTTGCAGCTCACTCAGGGCCGTTGGCAGCAGGTAAAGGCGAAACCAGTCTTGTTTGAGTTGTTTGTAGTAATTGACTCGCCCGGCCACCAGGGGGTTTTCCAGGGAAGGAATGGGTAGGGTCGCGATCGCCAGCAGTTGGGGCGCGGGTAAAACTCGCTGGTATTGTTGCCAAAACTCCCACCCTGTCACCAAAACGCCGTTGTCATCCAGGCAGGTGCGCTCAACTTGCACTCTGGAACCAAACTCGGCGGCCAGGAAAGAACCCACCTGTGCCTTGAGCGGGGTGTCATCCACCAGTACTACGGTCAAGCTAGGAGTCATGGAGCTAAATCGCAGCAGAGTGTGCATCTTTTGCATTAAGGCCGTCTGGTATTGAGGCGTATTGGGCATGGGCAGGCCATCGGGCAAATAGAGATGGATCAGGTCATCCTGGCGATCGGGGGTAAATTTGAGACAGGTGAGATCGGTCGCCATGCCAATCCGTTGGCGATAGGTAGTAGCCTCGGCGTCCTGATCAAAGGCACCACCCACTAAAACGACCGGTTGCTGTTGCCAGATCGGCGCTAGGGCTGAGTTGACGGCGACTGGCCCGCAAGATAGGGAAAACTGACCCGCCTGACGGTTTAGGTCAGCCCAAATCATTTGATTTTCAGATTGTAGAGCAAGAAGAAATCGATCCCAGGTGCTGGGTAAGGTAAAAGTCTCTGAGTCGTATCCTAACCCTGCCAGGGTTTGAAACAGGTTTTCTAGACAATCGCGCTCTAACTGGTCAATCAGGTAGCAGTCATAGGGATTGGTCGGGTGGTCAAACAATGCCTTGGTTAACCAGGCCCGTGTATCTCGGATTACCTCTCCCCCCAAAGGGCAAGCCTGCATCAAACCTTCCCAGTCAGCGGTTTGTAGAGTGGCGGTGAGTTGGGTGTGGGCCTGGTGTTCCAGATCATCGACTTCGTCAATCAGGGTCGGGATTTCTGCAGGAAAACGCCCTTCGTTTTGCAGGCGATCGCGCAGCCAGGATTCTGGTGTAGTTAGCAAGATCCCTTGAAAGGTTGGGTGCGGTAGCCGATCACCCGTTTGAATGGGTTTGGTTGCCTGAATTGATTCTCTTAACTGGGGAATTTCTACCAACAGGAGGCGCTGCTGGACGGCTTCTGTGGCAACCAGAATTACGGGGCCAGACCAGAGCAACATGGGCACCAGGTAGCTCAAGCGATAGCGGCCATGATAGGCGCAGGCCGCCCCGGTTTGGATCAAAGCACTCCGTTGCAGTCGCAGTGCCCGTGCCACCAGCCGTGCCATGGTTAAATGGTGAGACCAGTAGGGTTTGCCCTGCTCTCTTAAAAAGGCCCGGAGCCGCTGGTGAACTTCTACTTCAATCACAGCCAGCCACTTGTAACATCAGCCAAACGAACGAATCGTGACAACAAGCTTTATTGTGACATAGATGTTAAGGTGACTGGCTCAGCCTACTATCCTTGCATCTCGCAGGTCAGCGGTGGTTAGATCAACCCCATGGAGTTGGGCATGGGTTAGATTGGCTCCTCGCAATCCGGTTCTCCTGAGGGTGGCTTGATTTAAGCTGGCTCGATTCAACTGGGCCCCCCTGAGATTGGCATCAGTCAGGTCGACCCGATTCAAATTTGCCCCGCTTAAATTAGCCCAGGAGCAATCAGCCTCAGTCAATTTAGCATCCTCCAGAATAGAACCCAGGAGAAACGTACCCACCAGATGGGATTGCAGAAGATTAGCCCCTTGCAACTCGGCATGGTAGAGGTGGGACTGGCTGAGCTCTGCCTGATAGAGATTGGCACCTTCGAGCTTGGCCTGGCAGAGATTGGCTCCAATCAACAGGCTGCCAGCCAGGTTAGCTCGGCTTAAATCGGCCTGTTCTAAAAAACTGTAACGCAGGTCGGCCTGACCACAATCGGTCGTCACCAAGTTTGCTCGACTCAAATCGGCCCACCTGAGGGTGCTCTCTCTCAGGGTTGACCCCATCCAGTTAGAGTAAGGAGCGATCGCATCCGTCAAATTGACCCGGTCGGCCTTGACCATCAGCAGTTCTGCCTGGGTGAGATTCACCGATCGTAGATTTGCTTCAACCAGATGGCCCATACTGAGAATGGCATGGGTTAAATCGGCTGTGGCTAAGTTAGAGCGGTTCAAATTAGTGCCCCGGAGATTAGCCCGTTGTAAGTTGTAGCCAGCCAGGTTGACCGCGCTGAGATTGGCCCCACTCAGGTCGGGGGTCACCTGGGGATGAGCTGCCCGCCATTGATTCCACTCAAGCACTCCCCGCTGTAACCAGGCCAGATGCTCCGGATCTGCCATGACTCGATCCCCCCCTGCTTCTACTCATTGCGCCCATTTGTGCCGTGCTCACGCCCGGTTAAATTTTCCATCGTCTCGATCACAGCTTTTGAAGCCGCAATAATGTCCCGTTCTTCACCACCCAAGTAAAGACGGCCAAAGCTGCCTACCGCCGAGATTTGTAGGATATTGATCAATGCCGCTTTTTCCGCCTCATTAGCAGCTAGGGCCGCGTAGGCAGCAGGCTCTACTTCAAACACATAGAGGGTTTGCCCAGCCAAAATCATCTGCCCCCGCCGACTGCGGTTGATTAACTGGGCATGGTGGGCGTCAATGTTGCGAATAATCTGACTGGATAGAACGCGGGGCCGCAAACAATCTTGCCGTCTCACATCCAGCGCCGCCAGAATGGCTCTCCCGGCGGCTTGAATCTCCCCCTGATTAGTGGAGTGCAGTTCCAACAGACCGTATAACCGCTCTACCACCAGCACCCCAGGCCGCACGACCGCAGACTTGAGCGCGACATCAGTGATGCGGTTAATCTCAATGCCGGGAGAAATTTCAATCCAGAGGGATGCGTCTCCCGGTAAGGGCAAAAAGCCGATCGCCGCAGTGCCCATATAAGCCGCATGCTGAGGCTGAAGACGGTCGATATAAACGTAGCTGCGGAGGTCGATACCCAAAATTTAAATCTAGTTGGCAAAACTGATTCAGTATAACGGGTTCTGGGGCTGTGTATACCAGGCACCCATCGATCTGATAGGATCTAAACACCAATTTCCGGCAGAGATAGGGCATTTGTCCAGACTAACTTCAAATAGAGGTTGAGATGATCGCAGGGGCGGTTCTCTGCAGGAGGGGGGGACGTCAATGGTGCGTTGCTTTTATTCTCCCGATTGTCAGTGGGGGCTGTCATGTCTGTTCAGTCTGGGCCTTATCAAAGTCGTATTTTAGGCTTGCTCAACCGCCAAAAGCTAAGGTGGGGCGGTCGGATGGGGGTTGTCCTACGCCAGTTCAAGCAAACCGCTATCTGGTCTGTCCAGGTTGCCCTCTATCCCCTCTACGTTCTATTCCAATCTGCCCGCATGGTCAGTAGTCAAATGGGGCAGGCAGTTGCTTTTGCCCTGCCGCGGTTAAAGGCGGCGGTACGGGAGAGTGCAACGGCTCAATCTCCAAATCAATCAACATCGCCAACTATCTGGCCTGATCAACTGACCATAGATACCCCCTTGCAGCAAATTCTTCTGACGGTCAAGTCCTTTGGCCTACCGTTCCAACTTGCTATTACATGCCCCCCGCCCATCCCAGAATCGTCTGAGCCAAAAGCCTTTCCCCTTTCCTTCCGCTGCTGGGTTAGCCTGACCCATTCCCACCCTGCCGCTATCGCTGCCCCTGGCGGGCAGGTGGGTGAAACCGTTGGAGATTGGATTCGCGGTGTGGCCTCCTGTTTAGAGACCCGATCGCTGGTGCTGGTAACCAATCACAATCAAGTATTGAACGTTCTAACGCCAGAACAGCAAACCCGACTGCGGCAACGCATCGTTTGGGAAGTGGCCCACTTAGCCCGATACCAAAAGCTCAGGGCCAAAACGCGACGGGCTTTTAACCGTCTGCAACCAGAACGAACCCATCTCCACCTGTTGCCACCTGTGCGCTGGTTTTATCGCCTGATGGCCTGGATCCAGAGTAGCCCTATCGCGATCGCAACTAATTTGTTCCAGGAAGCCAGCTTACCGGCCCCAACCCCGAATCTGCGATTGATAGGAGCCAGAGAACTGGCCCAAACTGTTGGCGCGATTCAGCGGGTCAATCAGGCTTCTGCCTGGCCGACTCAAATAGTCCAGACTGTGCAATCGGTGATTGCCACCCTGCAACCGCAGCCCTCCATTACCCGACAGGCTACCAACGCCTTAGAAGCGGTTGCCTTAAAAGCAGATGGGGCGATTCTACAGACCTACCCGCAAGCAACACCCTCTCCCCCCAGCTACAGGCCCAACTATATAGAAGCCGAGGCCACCTGCATCGGCTATGAGCGATCGGTGCTGACCCGTATTCTCTATGGGCTTGATCAGGCCCTTGTCTGGCTGGAAGCCCAATTACTTAAAGGATGGCAACAGGTGCAGCAATGGTTATTGAATCTCCGATCTAACCCGTGAGTAACGATTGGGTTAGATTCGCAGCTACTCGATTTGCTTGGGCTTCAAGACGATCGCTGCGACCAGCGCTGGTGTTCCTCCTACCAGGCCGATCAGTAACCAACGGCCCAACCGATAGCCTTTACGGGCAGCAACCACCGCTGCGATGCCACCCAGCAAACAATGCAGGTTCAGTAAAAAATAGATCTTTGGATCAATGGGAAAGTCCATAGGGATTGCCTTAAAACAAAAAATAGCGTTGGGCCATCGGTAATATCGTCGCAGGTTCACAGGTCAACAATTCTCCATCAGCCCGCACTTCATAGGTCTCTGGATCGACCTCCATCTGAGGCAATGCATCGTTGAGCTTCATGTCACGCTTGGTGAGTTGGCGAATGCCGGAAACTGCGACTGCTTTTTTCTGTAACCCCAACTCAGCGGGAATGCCCCGCTTCAGGGCAGCCTTAGAGACAAAAGTAAGACTGGTGGCGGCGATCGCACCCCCATAGCTGGCAAACATCGGCCGCATGTGAACTGGCTGGGGGGTAGGAATGCTGGCATTGGCGTCCCCCATCTGAGCCCAGGCAATCAGTCCTCCCTTCAAAACCAGTTCTGGCTTGACGCCAAACAAAGCTGGACGCCAGAGACACAGATCTGCCAGTTTACCAACCTCAACAGAACCGACATGTTCTGCAATGCCGTGGGTGATGGCGGGGTTGATCGTGTACTTGGCCACATACCGTTTGGCTCGCAGGTTGTCATTGCGGCCGCAATCCTGTGGTAAGGGGCCTCGCTGCACTTTCATTTTGTGGCCCGTCTGCCAGGTGCGAACGATCACTTCCCCAACCCGCCCCATGGCCTGGGAGTCGGACGACAGCATACTGAAGGCACCCAGGTCGTGCAGAATATCCTCAGCAGCAATCGTCTCCCGGCGAATCCGAGATTCAGCAAAGGCCACATCTTCTGGAATCCCGGCATCGAGGTGGTGACAGACCATCAACATGTCCAGGTGCTCATCCAGGGTGTTGATGGTGTAAGGCCGGGTAGGGTTGGTGGAAGAAGGGAGGACATTTGCCTCTCCGCAGACCCGAATGATGTCTGGGGCATGGCCCCCCCCTGCCCCCTCAGTGTGGTAAGTGTGAATGCAACGACCCTTAAAGGCGGCGATCGTGTCTTCTACAAATCCTGCTTCGTTTAAGGTGTCGGTGTGAATTGCCACTTGAATGTCGTAATCGTCTGCGACAGCGAGGCAGGTATCGATGGCAGCGGGGGTGGTGCCCCAGTCTTCATGCAGTTTCAAGCCCATCACTCCAGCTTTGACCTGCTCTTCCAAAGCGTCGGGTTGACTGCTATTGCCCTTGCCTAAAAAGCCTAAATTCATGGGAAAAGCATCTGCCGACTGCAACATACGGTAGATATTCCAGGGCCCAGGAGTGCAGGTAGTGGCGTTGGTGCCTGCGGCGGGGCCAGTGCCGCCACCAATCATGGTCGTGACGCCAGCGGCGATCGCCACCTCAATTTGCTGGGGGCAGATAAAGTGAATGTGAGTATCAACCCCCCCTGCTGTGAGAATCATGCCCTCCCCGGCGATCGCCTCAGTGCCGGGGCCAATAATGATATTGACCTTGTCTTGAATATAGGGATTACCAGCCTTACCAATGGCTGCGATCTTGCCGTTTTTAATGCCCACATCAGCTTTGACAATGCCCCACCAGTCCAGTATCAGGGCGTTGGTGATCACCGCATCTACTGCGCCATCTGCATTGGTGATGGGTGACTGGCCCATGCCATCGCGGATCACCTTACCGCCACCAAACTTGACCTCATCACCGTAGGTGGTGTAGTCCTGCTCAACTTCAATGATCAGGTCTGTGTCAGCCAGACGCACCCGATCTCCCACCGTCGGCCCAAAGGTTTCCGCATAGGCGCGGCGACTCATGCGATAGCTCATACAACTCCCTAGCGAAATGCCCAATACCTCAATATCGCTTTTCTACTGTAAATTTGGTTAAAACCACTGCTTTTTTAAAGTTTTTTGCTTGACAGACTCTCTACTAGCGCAAGCGGGGACAAAAAGTAACCATTTTGTATGCTCTTAGCCATCCCTCGTTAAACGGCTCCTGCTCCAACGAAAAGTCTCGCTTTACAGCAGTAGCCCATGAATCACCTCTAAATTGGACTTCCCATGGTTGTATACTTTGTCGAGAAACCATCACTTCCAAAGAGGAATGAATAGTGTATGAATCGTTTATTGCTCAGTGCTCGCTATCTGATCAATCTGGCAGTTCTTTCTGCCCTTTTTGGGGCGGCGGCTATTTTGATTTATGGGGTCATTGTCTTGTTTCATATCATTATCAAAATGTTTGAAGCCCGTGAGTTTAACTTGGAGGCAGCTAAGATTGTATCATTGAGTTTCATTGAATTAATTGACCTGCTGTTTCTAGGGGTCGTTTTGTATGTCATTGCCCTTGGCCTCTATCACTTGTTTATCGATAACAATTTGCGTCTACCCAATTGGCTCAAGGTTGAAGACTTTGAAGAACTGAAGGTCATCCTGGTCAGCGTCATCATTGTTATTTTAGCGATTAACTTTGCTGGGGTCGTGGTGGACTGGGACGGCAATACCGCGATTTTACATTTGGGGTTAGCGATCGGTGCGGTTCTGGCAGGGTTGGGCCTGATTCTGTATATCCGTAAACTATCCCATCATGACAAGAGCACACTTCATCCAAGAGAATCGAATGAACTGCCGCAAAGTGAGCGTTCCTATCCCGATCGTCCTTAAATGGCATTGCTGATTCCAACAATGCCTTCCTGCACGGGAAGATGTCAGGCTCAGAGAGCGCCGATACTGGCAAGACCCAAGATCACACCAGCACCCAGAATATGACCAAAACAAGCAGTTCCAATCACGGCTGGTAGCCCGAAACCACCAAACATGGCAGAGGATGGCATGGCAGGGCCAGCACTGGGCTGTTTGATGGTCAACTTGCCAAAGGCGATCGCGACAATGTTACACACAATCATGACGATCGCAACGTTAGATCCCCATTCCACAGTGCGAGGGACAACAGCCAGTAGGGTGGTAGTCAACACCAGATTCCTCCTTAACACGCTAAAAACTTTAAAGTGAAGTTTTATCAAAAAAGTGATTGATCAGAACTAAATCGCAGCAATAGTTAACATTATTCAACAATATTTAACCCACCATGGGCGGAGCGCAGGCTTGTCAAAGGCTCGGCAGAGCAATCAGTACCGGGAGTATGTCACACTTTTTAAATAGACCTAATGATTTACTGATCCCCTTTCATACCCTTAGCTGAACCATGACCTCCACCCTCTCCATTAACGAGATTAACGAGCACCAACGACTCAATCTGGCACCCCTGACTCCCCCCGATCGCCTGTTGTTAGGGCCTGGCCCCTCCAACGCCCACCCTGCCGTGCTGCAGGCCATGGGTAACCCGCCGGTTGGTCACTTGGATCCTGCCTTTTTGACCCTGATGGACGAGATCCAATCCTTGCTGCGCTATACCTGGCAAACCGAGAATGCCCTCACCATCGCTATTAGTGGTACTGGCTCTGCCGCCATGGAAGCCACGATCGCCAACTCGGTAGAACCAGGTGATGTGATGCTGGTAGGTGTTATGGGCTACTTTGGCAACCGCCTGGTAGAGATGGCCAGTCGCTATGGAGCCGATGTCAGAACCATCCGTAAGCCCTGGGGGCAGGTATTTTCCCTAGAAGACCTGAGTCAGGCAATGGCGACCCATCGGCCTGCCGTCCTCGCCCTGGTTCATGCAGAAACGTCGACCGGGGCCAGACAACCCCTGGAAGGCGTGGGCGATCTGTGCCGCCAATACGGTTGTTTACTGTTGATTGATACGGTCACCAGTCTGGGTGGGGTGCCGGTGTTTTTAGATCAGTGGGGCGTTGATCTAGCCTATAGTTGCAGCCAAAAAGGTCTGGGCTGCGCCCCTGGCGCATCACCTTTCACGATGGGGCCACGGGCCGTAGAAAAGCTAGCAAAACGCCGGGGTAAGGTGGCCAACTGGTATTTGGACACGACTCTTTTGAGCCAGTATTGGGGCCCAGATCGGGTCTACCATCACACAGCCCCGATTAACCTGTACTACGGTCTGCGGGAAGCCCTGCGCCTGGTTGCAGAAGAGGGCCTGACCAACTGCTGGCATCGGCATCAACAAACCGCAGAGTATTTTTGGGCCAGGTTAGAAGACCTGGGCTTACAGCTCCATGTGGAGCGAGAGTTTCGTCTCCCCACCCTCACTACGGTGCGTATTCCCGATGGGGTGGATGGCAAGGCCGTGGCCCGCAGACTGCTGCATGACTACAATATTGAGATTGGGGGTGGATTGGGAGAATTAGCCGGTCAAGTCTGGCGCATTGGCCTGATGGGCTGCAATAGCCGCAAAAATACTGTGGATCAGTTGCTAGAAGTACTGCCCAAGATGCTTTAGTGACAACCGACGGCAGGCTAGGCCGACTCATAGGGGGAGGACAGCCTGCTAAAATCTCATTTCAGCGACCTCAATGCCGCCATAGCCCTGAAATGATAACTTAAGCCCTAGCCTACTAGCTATTCGGCATCTCAGCAAAAGATACGGGCACTAGGAGCGATCGCTGGTTAACCATACGACTGGGATAGTCGCTTTCATCATAGATTTCACCCACCAGTTCTTCTAGCAAGTCTTCTAGCGTAACTAGCCCTACGGTACCGCCATACTCATCCACCACGATCGCCATGTGCAGACGATTTTGCAACATTTCTTTTAATAAATCTGCAACTCGTTTTGTATCCGGCACATAAAAGGGGGGGGCCATCGCAACGGTGACCGAGCCAAGGGCATCTTTGGAGTTGGGGAAAACTTGCGCTTGTTTTAGAGCCCGTTTCAGGTGGGCAATGCCGGCAATTTCGTCTTTTGATTCCTCCTGAACAGGAATACGCGAGTAACCTGTTTCTAAACAGAGATCGATTAAATTTTGTAGGGTGGCCTCACGGGCAATTGTACACATGGCAATGCGGGGTTTGACGATCTCTCGTGCACTCAAGCGATCGAGCATGAGCGCCTTATTCAATAGTTGGTGCTTGTCTAGATCTAAATGGCCCTTACCCCCCAAAATCTCAATCATCAACTCTAAGTCTTGCACCGACTCACCCTGTTGCTCCACCTGTCCTTGAAAAGTACGAATTGCCGATTGAGTGATGGTTTCAAACAACCAGATGATTCCTAACGCAGAGAGAAGCTTTGATAGCCAGTAGATTGGCCATACAATCGTTGTGAAAATCGGCATCACGTTATTGATCGCCAGGGATTTTGGGACGATTTCACCAAAAGTGAGGGTAAGAAAGGTAATGACAAAAGTGGCCATGCCGATTGCCTGATTCCCTAACCAGAGGCTGAACAGGTTACTGGTCAGAATCGCTGAAAAGTTATTCACCAGGGTATTACCAACCAACAGAGTGGTAATAAAACGCCGTCGATGATGTAATACTAGGTTAAAGATGCGGTGGGGATCCCCTTGTTCTTTGATCAGCGCCTTGAGTTTTAAATGATCCAGGGCTGTAATTGTTGTCTCTGAACCTGAAAAAAACGCAGACAGCATCAACATTAATATCAGTGCCGCCAGATCAACACGCACATCTCCCAAAATCGGGCCAATATCAGGGGTCGTCAAGGGATAGAGGGGAAAAGGTAGATAATATTTATCTATAATACCGTGCATTCCCTGAAGAAGCCAGACAGGTGTCACCCTTTATTCGCCATAAGAGTAAATATTTTGTTCAATTTGAATCCCTCCTTGGGCCATTGTCTGCTGTGTTGGCCATTCTGGTATCTGGTCACTTGAGAACAGATGGCAACCCCAATGCCACTCGTATGATCGGTGACACGGGTCATGGCAGCCTCCCGGCGATCTCGCAGTTGGCGGGTAAAGGAGGGATGATCGCTGGCAGCATATTGCTAAAGAGTCTGACATCCTCCCCGTGGCTAGAAGCCAGGGGGTTCCTCCTTCAACCAGCCGACTTGTCCAAACCAATTGCTTGACTTAGATAGTGGTCGTTCTGTCCAGAGGCTTCAATTCCGGTATGCCCTACCGTACTCAAACCAGCCAATCTCAATCCTTTCTCAAGAATGTTCCACGCTGCATTTTCATCTCTGCATCGCACAGAGCCGCAGTGGGGACAAACATGAGTGCGGGTACTCAGAGTTTTCTGAACTGGCTGTTTGCAATCAAAGCAATCAATC
>JBJTUO010000175.1:0-3927 GCA_046080785.1 Leptolyngbyaceae cyanobacterium
AAAGAAGTAATTGCCGGGAAGGTGTTCGAGTTTCAATTCAAGTGGGATCCCCAGAGAGTGGGGACTTAGTATTGAGCGATGGAATCAATGGAGAGTAGGGAATCCTGTTTCCATTCAAGTGGGATCCCCAGCGAGTGGGGACTTGAAGCTGCTGAACGACAAGCCTACAGAAAAATAGAGTTTCCATTCAAGTGGGATCCCCAGCGAGTGGGGACAGCCACCCTCTGAAAGCTCGACCTAAAGCTAGGTTTAGGTATCACTTGCGAGGGTCGCGTATTGTGAGTCAATACAAATCAAGTATAGCATACTCAAAACAAGCCAGAATCGTTGCCAGCAGGGAGATCGAGGCTTCCTGCAAACCATCAAGGCTTCCACGCCTTGATCTTATCCCTCGCGGCTTGATTAGATGACAACAGAGCCTGGAGCCGCAGCAAGTGGCAGCCCTCCAAATATCTCCACCTGGTTTAAAGTATGGCGAGATAGGGGATAAAGCCTGACATTATCTTCTTCTAGCTTGAGTCTTTGCCTTAACCGCAGTCGTAGCTCATCATACTTTTCAGGCGTTAGCACACATTCAAACACACTGTATTGAACGCGATGACCATACCCCTCTAGCAAATCTGAAACCTTTTTACGTCGCTTATTGCAAGTAATATCATAGGTAACTAAATAAAGCAGCATCTTATCGAATTAAGTAAGGTTTATAGCCAACGCTTGGGTCATAAATAAATTGTTTGTATGCCTTTACCTGTCGATTCAGTAAATTCCAACGGGGTTGGGATCCATCTTCTACGGCAAGCTGTTCTTCCATACGTTGCAAAAACGATCGCAAAAACTTCTTGCGACCTGACTCATTTAAGTAACACCCGCCTGAAGCTGGCCAATCAAAGTGTTTGTGGCTATCCATGATGCGATGGTTGACCAGGTATAAAACCAGGGAGTCAACGATCGGGGCACGAAATTCTTCGATCAAGTCAGAAGCCAGAGCAGGATGGCGATCGGAACTTTGATGGAGACAGGCATCATAGGGATCTAACCCTTGCAGCTCAATCAAACTCAGCAGGTGGTTCCATAGCAATTGATAACCAAAGCTGAGCATAGCATTGACAGGATCATTAGGAGGGCGACGCGATCGTTGAGTAAAGGCAAACCCCTCGGTTGTAAAACATTGCCCCAACGCCCCAAAATAGCTACTGGCTCCGGCGCCTTCAAACCCCATCAGTTGCTCGATCGAAGTGGCCTGATCAGCCCGATAGGCCAGATATTGTAAGCCACCGATGGCTGCATCAATTCCTGGTATGCCACGGCGGCTTTGCCGTTGCAAAATCACCCGGCAATTGTGTAATTTTGCCCGCACAATCGCTCTAGCCAGCAGTAACCGGTCAGAGAGCAGCAGCAGGGCTTGTTGTCGAGATAGGTTGCGATAACCACGGTCGATCGGCATCAATCGCCCATAACAACGCCCCATGCGGGATAAATAAACGATTGGAATATTGCGCCAGAGGCAAGCCCTGATTAATTGGGTGGTTACCTGAGATTTGCCAAAAATAAAAATCTGTTCTACCAGTGGCAGTTGGACTTGATCAAGGAGGGTCTGGCCTTGCTTAATCATAATCTGCTCTTGGCTCAAAGACAGGTAGCAACCTTGTTGAGAAATATAGAGCGATCGCATGGTTATAAAAAATGATTGCAATGAAATAATGGCCACTAACTACAATGCATTTTTGATGACTAGCTTGCAGTTAGAATGCCCTTTATATGTTGAAAATTGTTGTTTAGTTTATTGACTCCAGTATAGACTTCCTGTTGTTTTATTGTCAGGAGGTATGGATGCACTATATGTCTATATAGATTAGTCGCGATCGTTGGTATTACTTGTTATAGTTCGTTTTGACTGCGCCCAACCCACGAGCGATCGTTCGCTGAGCGGAGCCGAAGCGAACGCGAGAACCAACAATCATGCCCATACTTACATCCTTGAATGCGTTGATGACAGCTTTTACACAGGCAGCACCTGGAATCTAGAACAACGGTTATGGCAACATCAACAGGGGTTGGGTGCCAGATACACTGCCAAATGACTGCCAGTCAAGCTTGTCTACTGCGAATTTTATGATCGGGTTGTTCAAGCATTCCAGAGATTTCAGCAGCACGCCCTTTTTGGTTATTGAAGGGCGCTACCCAGCCGATCGCAGATTTGCTGATTTAACCGATCGAAGGGATTTTCTACCGGGCCACCCACGACCTGGCGCATGACCTTACTGAGGTGGGCCAACATCGTCTCCTCATCCTCGATCGCCGATACTCCTACCAACTCATGTACCGACTGATTCCGTTGGTCACAATAGTCATTCAACGCCTTGAGCGACTGCACAACCGGAGCAAACTGGGGATAATACTCCACGATCGCCAGATTTACATAGCGACTGATGGCTTCCCCCAGCCGCAATGTTCCCCCTTTGGGTAGGGTGTAATCCTGCAAGTGCCGGTAAAGTTGGCCCTGCTCCACCAGCCGAATCACCTGCCAAGATTGCTCCTGTTCAGACCGCTTGCCCGATATAGACAGCCCAATTTTTTCCACCACCAAAAAGCGCAGGATATTTTCATGCAGCCGAAATAAGCTGACGAGAAAGTCTTCGTATTGGTGGTGGTTGAGCTGAATCAAGGCCTTAAAGTAGGCTTCCTTGAGTAAGGCCCGGTGATCGCCCTGGCGCAAAGGGGCAATTTGCTGCATCCACTCTGGCTCGATCGCATCCCGGCAACCATTCAAGCTAGAAAAGGCCCGATCGAAGTCGAAGGCCAATCGATAAAAGCCATAGTTTAACAGGGCCGCCAAGGTTGGGGTCAACAGGCCACTCTGATTTAGGTTGATCAGAGCCCCCCGGTAGTTATAATCCTGCACCTGCTGTTGGATCACCTTTAAGTCAAACTCTTGTTTGAGGATGTTGACGCTATTGGCAAACACCCGGTCTTGCCCTGGTCTAGCTTCTTTAGGGTTACGCACCTGCCAGATGCGGCTGTGGGGGGCATAACCCGCTGCTTGCATGATGCTCCAGGCCGCTTTCATCGCTGGGGTGCCCGATGAGGCGTTGAGCTCCAGGGTGGTGCTGGCATCGAGGCAGGGTAGGGCGGTCTGGATCGCCCGGCGGGCTGCTTGACTGGCCAGTAACAGATCAATGGGGTCGGCGGAAAACTCAGGGGCCACCGGCAGTAGAGCGATCGCCGCTGGCGCTAATTTCAGATCTGACTCTAGCCAGTCTTGGGTTTCTTGGGCGTTGCTGGCCGTGTCGCTGGTATGGAGCAAAATGGCCCGGATGATGGTGTGGTTTTGGGCATTTAGATGGCGCACCAAACTGACGATCGACCCTTCGGTATGGTTTTTGCTGAAGGGGTCCTGGTTGCCGACGAAGGATAGCAGGATGCTGGGCATGATGGCTAGAGGGTTGACGAGCTGTAGACTCAGGGCTGTGGGCCAAAGGAGGAATGGTTATCGTCCAAATCAACAATATCCCTGGGCCAAAAATTTACTTATTTCTTCAAGCACCTGAGTAATATATGTTTTTTCAGACGCAGTGACATCATTGGGTCAATGCTTATTGCGGAGAAAAAGTTAATAAGTTGGAAAAATTTAGGGTGTTATAGTCGTTCCTGATCGTATGAGATACACCTGAAATGGGGAGGTTCTTTCAGCTAACAGCTTTTGACAATGCACCTATACTTTATCAGGACAAAAACCGCTATATCATAACGAAAGATTAAGTGGTGCCGTTTATCTGACGAATGGGTAGTGGATCGGTCTCTCCAAAGGCTTTGAAGTTGGTTAACTGATATTTCCACAGCATCAAGTTAGTCCCCAAATTTGAGCGTAGTTTTGACGACTGGTTTGGGACTGAAGTTCTCTCAGGTATCGCTGACGGGGATTCTGAT
>JBJTUO010000176.1:0-4401 GCA_046080785.1 Leptolyngbyaceae cyanobacterium
AATTGGGAAAGCGCATCATAAAGACGGGAAGTAGCAGCCATAGATTCAGTTGGTTTGTGTAGTTACTCATCAGCTTAAATCAACCTCTACTTCCCGCCCAGTCCTGCTCTCAGCCTCTCTCTTTTTTGTCAGTCAAGCAGGCGTCCTCCCCCATAGCGACGATTGCGAGCTTGCTGGATGAAGTGGGCTTCGATGAAGGTTTGCCAGGCTGCTTCAAAACTGGGCAAGAGTGCCTCAAACTCCGTGCTGGTAAGACCGGTGAGGCAATGAAGGATACGGGGTTTGTTTTGGATTTTGTCGTAGGACAGCATGGCAGGTCTCCGATTCCTCTACTTCACATCCTACCCCTATTTCCGATGAAGTCTAATATTAGACAAGTCCGAAAATTTTCTCCCGCATTGTCTGTGTCGCCTGACACCACCGTAAATCTTTTCTTGCTAGCGATCGCATTAGTTGTTTAATATCCACAATTTCTGATGAGAAAAGGGTCAATTTAAATATTCTCCATTGATGATAAACTTTTATGCGGTTTTGCATATTTTCTTTTTCATTGTTTTTTTTTCGGGAAATTTTATCGCTTGTTTACCTTTTATTAACCAACAAATATTTAAATATTACTTAATTAACCCAATGTGCAACTAAATTTGGTTAGACACTAAGGCCTCAAATTGTAAGAGGTCTGGGTTGTCGCGGTTGAGCCAACAGCAGACCGTATGGGCGAGGATTTTCCGATTTAAGCGACTGGTGAAATGCCACAAATCCCTTGCCCAAACCTTTTCAATGTGGAATCGTTGTGTCAACTGACCAATCACGGTTTCAATCAATCGTCTTGTGCGTTTGAGTAACCTCAGGTATTGGGCACCCCGAGTATCGCTCATGTTGCAGCGAAGTGCAGTTTGTAACGCCAGTCCTTGTTTTTGCAAGTCTTGGCGCAACGACTGCGAGAGATAGCCTTTGTCCCCAATCAATCCCCCTTGAATCGAACCCACCATTTCCCATAGCGCCTCCCGTTCACTACCATTGGCTGGGGTGAGGGTAAAGTGTGTAATCACCCCGCTTCCACTAATCAGCAGATGACCATGGAACCCATAGTAGGTCTGCTTCTTTGCGGCGCAGTAACCATAATCTGCCTGTCCTTGGAAACTGCGGCAACGGGGAGCACGACTGAAGCAACACAACGGAATCGGCAGGCCATCGACCAGATGTAAGTCGTCTTGGAAAGCTCCCAGTTGGCTGGCAAGTGACCTTTGCAGGTGCTCCTTGTATTGCCACAGGTTGGCGGCTTGTCGGGTAAAGCTAGAGCGACTGGTCAATTTGGGAAACCAGGATTGCCAATGGCGCTGAAAATACTGCCAAATCCCTTTATCGGTATCAATCCCTTGATACTCAGCGACGATCTCCATCGTGATGACTTCACTATCACTGAGAGT
Organism: Leptolyngbyaceae cyanobacterium; assembly: GCA_046080785.1. Lineage (GTDB taxonomy): Bacteria > Cyanobacteriota > Cyanobacteriia > Leptolyngbyales > Leptolyngbyaceae > JBJTUO01. Next base: position 1,431 of record JBJTUO010000176.1, read on the forward strand.
GGGAGCAAACCCTCTGGTGCAGATGGGTTTTCCTTCTGTAATTGCCAGTAGCAGGTCATCGACACAGCAGAAAACGGCAATGATAAACTCGTCAATAGAAAACATAAATTGATATCCCACTAGAGCCAGGACAATTGTATTATCCAACGACTCCCAGTGGGATTTTCTGTCAAAATTCTTAGTCGCACATCGCGTTATTAAGTATATAGTATATATAATTTCTAATTTCATTTTGCAGCAATCCGGAACATTCGTGAGAGAGAGTGAGGTCAAACTCATTATTCTTACAAGAGTTACAGCCTTGATTTATGCTTACTTATTGTTGAGGAATGCTGGAGTTACAGATGTTGTCTGAAATACAATTGCGTATGAAAACTAGAGAAGTTGGTAGTGAAGTATTAGAGTTGTCACCAAATCAAAAAACTTTAACCCGACAATTTGCATATACTAATTTAGATGCGGAGATACTAACTGTAGTTCAACAGCATACTAACGAAATTAAAGGGCTAATGCGCCGTACTGCTCAAGATATTATCCAAATTGGGCAGAAGCTAATTGAGGTGAAGCAGCATTTAGGACATGGGAACTTTACAAATTGGCTTAAATTTGAATTTAATTGGAGTATATCAACTGCCACTAAGTTCATGCATGTTGCAGAGCAGTTGAAATCCGTAAATTTTACGAATTTGAATATTAGTGCCTCAGCCCTTTACATTATTGCTGCTCCCTCTACATCCAAAGATGCTAGAGCAGAAGTTCTCAAACTTGCAGTTGTGGGGGAAAATATTAGCTATAACCAAGCTAAAGAAATTGTCAGCAAATATAAGCAAAAGGCCAACTCTCAGCCCGAACAGCTAGAAACTACAAATGTTGATGATAACTCTCCTAATATAGAAGAGAGTGAAAATTTAGATGACTTAAGAGGCAAAGAGATCAACTTGAAAACAAGTTTACCATCATTAGAATATCAGTTAGTTTATGTAGCCCATGAAGATAAGCAAATTGTAAATATTGGGAAAGAAGAAGTTTATGTTCCTACAGAAAGAGGAAATAATAAAATCAATGAATCGGCAAATTCTGAGGCTCTAAAATCAGACACTTTGATTACTGAGATTGCAACTAACTTAAAAAAGTTAACGCCAGAAGAATTAGCTCTAGTCATAGATAAATATGTGGAAATTCAATTTAACACTGACCAACTAAAAGTGTTATACCAGGCATCTCAGAAAGCATTAGAAAATTCTAGAAAACGGGCGCAGATTGAAAAAGCTGGTTGAATCGAGGGCAGGGATTTGAGTGGAAGACGGGTAGATATTTCAGTATTGTGAGATTACTGAAGCCTGACAAACTTGAAATCCTACCCTTAACCCATGACTATAGCCGCAATTCTAGACCTTGATAAAGCAATTGAAACATTCAAAAATAAAATCCAGACGTTGCTTCAATGGGAAGACTTGAGCGAATGGGATGGGAAGAACCTTCAAGCGAGAGAGCAAGAGATGCGCTACGCCGCTTTAGAATTAGCAGGACAATGCATTAGACTTGTTGCTTAATAAGGTAGATTAGTTCTATCCTGGGCGCATCTACTGGTTGGGGGAGTACAGATGTCATTAGCCCAAAAAGAGCTTCGTTCCTTGATCTAAGTGCAACAGCAACCTCAATGGCTAACGAATTTAAGCAGTTTTAGGCGTACTGGTTTTGTACTCCCCTAACGGCTAGATGCGCCCTTCTATCCCCTGATCATGAACAGACTATGCTCAACATTGATCGTGCTCTAGAGAATAACCGACTGCTGAGAGCGTTGACTGGGCTAAATCGAAAAGCATTTGACGAGTTGTGCGAAGTCTTCGCTGCGGTCTATGAAGAGACCCTGCAAAGCGACCCGAAGCCGCGCAAACGAGCTAGAGGTGGGGGCAGGAAAGCTAGATTACGGAGCATGGAGTCTAAATTATTCTTCATCTTGTTCTATTTCAAGTGTTACCCGACGTTTGATGTTTTAAGCTTCTTGTTTGAGCTAGAACGGGGACGAGCCAATCGGTGGGTGCATCGTCTCCAAGGGATTTTGGAGATAGCCCTGGGCAAAAAGATGGTGTTGCCCGAACGTAAACTGGAAAGTATTGAGCAGTTTCTAGAACGGTTTCCAGAGGTGAAGGAGGTGATTTTGGATGGGACAGAACGTCCCGTGCAACGCCCCAAAGATTGCGAGAAACAGAAGGATCATTACTCTGGCAAGAAGAAACGGCATACTCGCAAGCACATCACAGGCAGCAGTCGAAAAAAGCGAGTGATGATACTGACCAAAGCCCAACCGGGCAAAATCCACGATAAGCGGCAACTGGATGAAGCCGGGCTAGTGGAGAACATTCCAGATGAGGTGAGCGTTGAAGGAGACTCAGGATTTCAGGGTTTGCAAAACGAGTTTGTCAACATCCATTTACCGCATAAGAAGCCGAGAGGCAAAGATCTGAGCGAGGAGCAAAAACAGGAGAACAAGGCATTTAGCAGTCAACGGGTGGTCTGTGAACATGCCCATGCAGGCATGAAGCGCTACAATGCAGTTTCTGCGATTTACAGGAATCGTATGCCTGATTTCGATGATCGTCTCATGCTCACAGCGGCTGGCTTATGGAACTTCTATTTGGAAACTGCTTAATTTCGATAGGGAAGGGAAAGGCAGTCTATGCCTAACTTTCAGAACCTTTTATAAAGCAACAAGTCTATTGCCTTATTACTGACGGCCTTGAGTCAAGCCCCCTGCTTGACTGACAAAAAAGAGAGAGGCTGAGAGCAGGACTGGGCGGGAAGTAGAGGTTGATTTAAGCTGATGAGTAAGGGATCTGCAAGTAAATAACATCCCAGTCAATTAGGGAGGATGGTAATATCCCATTTGGGCAACGTTTCAGATCGTTGCCAGAAAGGGAGATAGGATTCTAATTCCTCAGCTAGCACCTTAACGCCCTTTTCATAGATG
>JBJTUO010000177.1:0-20902 GCA_046080785.1 Leptolyngbyaceae cyanobacterium
CGGAATTTGCAGCTAGAGGGGGTGTGGTTTCGCTATAGCGCAGACAACGACTGGGTGCTGCGGGGTCTGGATCTGACCATTGCTGCCCGGACGACGGTCGCCTTTGTCGGGAGTACTGGCAGTGGCAAGAGCACTACGGCAGATTTGATTTTGGGCTTGTTGCAGCCCAATCGGGGGCAGATTTTGGTGGATGGGGAACCCCTGGTAGGGGAGCGGTTGCGGCGGTGGCAGCGGGCGATCGCCCATGTACCTCAGCAGATTTATCTAAGTGATGCGAGTCTGGCAGAGAATATTGCCTTTGGTATCCCTGAAAAAGAGATCGACTTTGCCCAGGTACGGCGGGCAGCGCGATTGGCCCAAGTTAGCGAGTTTATCGAAGGGTTACCCGCTGGCTATGACACCTATGTGGGGGAACGGGGTATCCGCCTCAGTGGTGGCCAACGCCAGCGGATTGGCATTGCCCGGGCCTTGTATAAGCAGGCCTCGGTGATTGTATTTGATGAAGCGACCAGTGCTCTGGACAATGCCACGGAGCGGGAGGTGATGGCGGCGATCGAAGGGTTGGGTGGCCAATTTACGATTATTTTGATTGCCCACCGTTTGAGTACGGTAGAGCGGTGTGACCTGGTGGTGGAGTTGCACCAAGGGCGTGTAGTAGCTCAGGGCAGCTATAAAGAGTTGATTACTAGGTCAGCCAGTTTTCAGCGGATGGCAGGGGTAGCAAAATGACTGTAAGTTCAAAAACTTCTATTCCTGCAGACAACTCTCTAGCAAGTTCTGCTGCTTTTGTCCCGAGATCTACTGCCGCTTCCTGTGACCTGCTGATTGTTGGCGGTGGCATTGTGGGCCTGGCTACTGCCCGGGCCTTACTGCAGGCTCAGCCCCAGGCCCGGTTGGTCTTGCTAGAAAAGGAAACCTCCCTGGCTCAGCATCAGACAGGGCGCAATAGTGGAGTAATCCATTCAGGGTTATACTACCGCCCCGGTTCCCTTAAAGCCAGAACCTGTCGACAGGGGTATGATCAATTACTGGCCTTTTGTCGAGCCGAGGGGATTGCTCACGACATCTGTGGCAAGGTGGTGGTGGCCACCCGTCCGGAGGAGGTGCCCCGCCTGGAGGCTCTCTATGATCGCGGCGTTGCCAATGGCTTAACCGGTCTCCACTTCCTCAGCCCAGAGGAAATTCGGGAAATTGAACCCCACTGTGCTGGGCTGCGGGGGCTGCGGATACCCCAGACGGGCATTGTGGATTACCGGGCTGTTGCAGAGAAGTACGGAGAAAAGCTGCGTCAAGCAGGAGCTGAAATCATCCTGGGAGAGGCGGTGGAAGGGATTATCCCAGAAGCAACCGGGGTGACAGTGGTAACACGACGCCAACGCTGGTGGGCTCGGTCGGTGGTGGTGTGCGGCGGCTTGCAGTCTGATCGTTTAGCCCGTCATACCGACCCGGACTTACCCCTGCGGATTGTGCCTTTTCGGGGAGAGTACTACGAACTCAAGCCTGAGGCCCAGAATCTGGTGCGGCATTTAATCTACCCGGTGCCGGATCCAGCCTTCCCCTTTCTGGGGGTGCATTTTACCCGTATGATTGGCAGCGGGGTGGAGTGTGGCCCCAATGCAGTGTTGGCCCTGGGGCGAGAAGCCTACCGCAAAACCGATGTCAACCTGGGGGACGCATGGGAAACCTTAACGTGGCCAGGGTTTCAGCGGGTGGCGGTAAAGTACTGGCGATCAGGGCTGGAGGAAATCTATCGCTCCCTGAGTAAGGCAGCCTTTGTGCAGGCCTTGCAACGGCTGGTGCCTGAGATTCGTTCAGAGCATCTGGTAGCGGGCGGGGCGGGGATTCGAGCCCAGGCCTGCGATCGGGATGGCCAGTTGCTGGATGACTTTGACCTACGGGGTCAGGGTCGAGTCATCCATGTCTGTAATGCCCCGTCACCAGCGGCGACAGCATCCCTGGCAATTGGTCAGACGATTGCTCAGCAAGTTCTCCAACGGTTGGAGGGCGTATGACATCGGTGGTGCAACCGCGTGCCCTGTTCCTAGACCGGGATGGGGTGATTAATATCGATTCCGGTTATCTCTACTGCCCCGATCAGATGGTGTTTGTCGAGGGGATCTTTGATCTCTGTCGCCATGCCCACGGTCTGGATTACCAGATTGTGGTGGTCACCAATCAATCTGGGATTGGCCGCGGCTATTTCTCTGAGGCAGACTTTCAGACCCTGACTACCTGGATGGAGGGGGTATTTGCCGAACAGGGTTGCCCGATTACCCGGGTTTACTTCTGTCCCTACCATCCCACTGCTGGCCTTGGCCCCTACCGCCGGGATTCAAACTGGCGCAAACCGGCACCGGGCATGATTTTAGCTGCCGCCCAGGAACTTAACCTGGATTTGGTGAATTCAGTGTTGGTGGGCGATCGCCCGCGGGATATTGCTGCTGCTCAAGCTGCTGGGGTGGGTTGCACCCTACTCTATGGGGATCCGGTGGATGCTAGCGACTGCATCCAGCCTACGGCCATGGTTTCTCGTCTATCTCAAGTTCATACCTATCTTTTGTAGCAATTCTGAATTTTTCGAGGATTAACTCAATGGACAACTACATCGCAGTCTACAAAGAACGCTTAAACTACGCCCTCGACCAAGAAGTGATGGGCCGGGTGCCAGAACTGGGTCAGGCCCTGCGGCAAGCCTGGCGAAATGGCAAGACGGTCTACATCTGCGGTAATGGCGGCAGTGCGGGCAATGCCGTCCACCTGGCTAATGATCTGATTTACGGAGCGGGTATGCGAGCTGGCCTTGGTTTGCGGGTCGAATCCCTCAGTGCTAACCCGGCGGTGCTGACCTGCCTGGGTAATGACCTGGGTTATGACGAGATCTATGCCCAGCAGTTGCGGGTCAAAGGGCAACGGGGGGATGTGTTGATTGTGTTGTCGGGCAGCGGTAATTCTCCTAATGTGGTTAAGGCTCTGGAGGTGGGGAATGATCTGGGCCTGACCACCTTCGCCATTCTGGGATTTTCAGGGGGTAAATGCAAAGACCTGGCCCAGGTGCCCCTCCACTTCCCTATTAACGATATGCAGATTGCTGAAGATCTACAACTGATTGTGGGGCATATTTGTATGCAGTGGCTCTGTGAAGTATTAGGTCACGACGCTGAAACGTATAAAGTTACCCCAGAGAGGTTAAGTGCATGACCAGTCGGTTTTTGGTAATTGGCAGCAATTCTTTTTCCGGTGCCCATTTCTGTGGTTACCTGCTGCAACGGGATCATGAGGTGGTGGGGGTAAGCCGTTCCCCAGAGCCTAATCCGGTGTTTTTACCCTATCGCTGGCTAGCAGACCAACATAATTATCAATTTGCGCAGATTGACCTCAACCACCAACTGGCGGAGTTAATCAGCCTAATTCGAGAGTTTCAGCCAGAGTATGTGGTGAATTTTGCGGCCCAGGGCATGGTGGCCCAGAGTTGGAGCATTCCGGAACACTGGTATCAGACCAATGTGGTGGCCCAGGTCAAGCTGCATGACCAACTGCGTCAAGTGCCGGGGTTGAAAAAGTATGTGCACATTACCACCCCAGAGGTCTATGGCAGTACGGAAGGATGGATTAAGGAAACCTTCCATTTTGCCCCCAGTACCCCCTATGCGGTTTCCCGGGCAGCCTGCGACCTGCATTTGGTCAGCTTTTTTAAGGCTTACCAGTTTCCGGTGGTGTTTACCCGGGCCGCTAATGTTTACGGCCCTGGCCAACAGCTCTATCGGATTATGCCTCGCACTATGTTGTTTGCCCGCCTGGGTAAAACCCTGCCCCTGCACGGCGGTGGACATTCGATCCGTTCCTTTATTCACATTGAGGATGTAGCGGATGCTACCTACCGGGTAGCGCTGCAGGGAACTCCAGGGGAGGCTTACCATATCTCTACCAACGACACCGTTTCGATCCGGCAACTGGTAGAGCAGATCTGCGACCTGACGGGGGTGGCCTTTGAAGATTTGGCGGAAGTGGCGGAGGAACGCTTAGGCAAGGATCAGGCCTATTTGCTGGATAGTCAAAAAATCCGCAATGAACTGGGCTGGCGAGACCAGGTATCTCTGGCGGAGGGGTTGGCGGCCACCCTGGCTTGGGTCGATCAGAACTTGCCTACCTTGGAAACCTTGCCAGCGGAGTATATCCATAAGCCCTAGTGGTCTGTCAAGGCTGTTTTATAGATGCAACCTTGTCCTCGGGGATTTGTAACTAAATAACCTACCAAAGGAAGGCAATTCCTTTTTGTATCCTCTAATCCCCACTTTCGTGGGGACTAGTTTGTTTCGCTTTAGGCGGATACCCCTATATTCCAACTCATTATTGCAATAGCGATGAATATTTTATTAACTGGCGGGTGTGGCTACATTGGTTCTGTACTGACAGAACAACTTTTAGAAGACGGTCATCAGGTCGTGGTGGTAGATACCCAGTGGTTTGGTAATTTCCTCAAACCCCACCCCCACTTGACTGTCTTGCAACAGGATGTGCGAGACGTTGACGCCATTCCCCTAGACGGCATTGAGCGGATTATTCACCTTGCCAATATTGCCAATGACCCCGGTGTGGATTTAAACCCCACCCTATCTTGGGAGGTGAATGTGCTGGCGGCCCAGCAAATGGCAGAGCGGGCTAAGAGATCGGGGGTGAAGCAGTTTTTATTTGCCAGTTCCGGCAGTGTGTATGGGGTGAAGGATGAGCCCCAAGTGACGGAAGATCTGCCTCTAGTGCCGATCTCGGTGTACAACAAAACCAAGATGGTGGCAGAGCGAGTGTTGCTGAGTTATCAGGATTCTTTCCAAGTGCAGTGCATTCGTCCAGCAACGGTATGTGGCATGTCGCCCCGGATGCGGTTGGATGTGAGTGTGAATATGCTTACCTTTCAGGCCTTAAAAAATGGCAAGATTACGGTGTTTGGGGGGCAGCAAACCCGGCCCAACATTCACATTCGAGATATGGTCAATGTCTACCGCCATTTTCTAGCCCATCCAGAGTTGCCATCAGGTGCCTATAATGCGGGCTTTGAAAATATTTCGATTTTGGATATTGCCGAGCGGGTGCAAAAGCGAGTGTCAGCAGAGATTGCGGTGACAGAGTCGAATGACCCCCGCTCCTATCGGCAAAATTCGGATAAGCTACGGGCGACCGGGTTTGAGCCCCAGTATTCGGTGGATCACGCCATTGAGGAGATCATTGCCAAGTATGAGTCGGGAGAGTTGGTGGAGAGCGATCGCTGTTATACAGTGCGCTGGATGAAGCATCTAAATCTTTAGAGACTGCTTGTAAATGAATATAACCAGCTTGGTGGCTGAGGATTTGGCACGCCTATTTCTCGCCTAAAGGCATCCGTCTACGGTACAACGGGCCTGCCAAAGTTTTATTAGTCAACCAGCTTGAAGCCAGTTTTTCCGACAGGCTGCTAACATTTCCGTACCCCCCCCGGCCACTGGCCAGCTCGTTTAGAATGAAGCCATGCATCCTTCAACTTTGGATCAATTTTCTGGGTCTAGCACCCAGAACAGCCTTGAGTCTCGTATTTCCGGTACGCTTTGGTATTGGGTGTTTTGCAATGAGTGTTCCTAGCTCCACCATCCGTGAAATAGCGATCCTAGAAAGCGGCGATCGCCTGACCCGTCCTGAGTTTGAGCGTCGTTATCAGAGGATGCCCCAGCTTAAAAAGGCAGAGTTAATCGAAGGAGTGGTTTACGTGGCATCCCCTGTGAGGATTAGGCATCATGGCGAACCCCACGGAGATATGATTACCTGGCTAGGACTGTATAAGGTGGCCACTCCCGGTGTCATGTTGGGGGATAACTCAACGGTGCGACTGGATGCGGAGAATGAACCCCAACCCGATGCCTTGTTACGGATTGATCAAGCCAAGGGAGGACAATCGCAGATCAGTGCGGATGATTACATTGAGGGGGCACCGGAGCTGATTGTGGAAATTGCCGCCAGTAGTGCATCCTACGATCTGCACGATAAGCTGCGGGCCTATCGCCGTAATCGGGTGCGAGAGTATTTGGTCTGGCTCACCCAAGAGCAGCAGTTTCGCTGGTATGTCTTGCAGGAAGGAGATTACATACAGCAGCAACCAAATCCGCAGGGGATTTTGCGCAGTCAGGTGTTTCCTGGGCTGCAATTGGCAGTGGCGGCGTTGCTGGCTGGGGATATGCAGCGGGTGTTAGCGGTGCTGCAAGAGGGGATAGAGAGTGAAGAGCATCAAAATTTTCTGAAAAGACTGATGAGTAGGTAGGCGCAATTAAACTTACAACGACTTTCAATCACCGCAAGCGCTTCAAACCAAGCCATCTTATATTTGATTCAAACCGCTATTTCATTGATTCATGCCGTGTGTCTCAGGTAATGATAAATAATGACGATCGCTCAGCCAAAACCCACATCAACCTTCCAGCGTGACCTACCCAAAATTACTTGGGAAAAACTACCCGATGATTTTGTTTTGCCTGACGACCCTGTGGATAACAACTTACAACCTTTGTTGGCTGAAGCTTTACGAGAATCCCTAGAATTGGCGGGGCTATTTTCAGAGTCGATGCTCATTGCTACTAATTTTGGTATTTGTGCCACCGTTGCGGACAAAATCGTAGTCAAAGTGCCTGATTGGGTTTACGTTACTGACGTTAAACCGTTGTCAGAGGGCGTGATTCGACGGAGTTACACTCCAAGGCTAGAGGGTAATATCCCTCTGATTGTATTGGAATTTATTTCAGAAACAGAAGGGACGGAATATTCAATTAATCCCCATTATCCCTATGGCAAGTGGTATTTTTATGAACGAATTATACAAGTTCCGCTCTATGGTATTTTTCATCCCCAAACGAAAACGTTAGACTTATTTCGGTTGGTAGAAGGTAGGTATGAACCTCAGTCGCCTGATGAAAATTCCCGTTTCTGGATTCCAGAAATGAATATATTTCTAGGAACTTGGGATGGTAAGAGGTCTCAACTCTCTACAACATGGTTACGTTGGTGGGATAGCTCAGGAAATCTCTTACTTTGGGGCAATGAGCTGATTGAGCAGGAACGGCAACGGGCTGAACAGGAACGGCAACGGGCTGAACAGGAACGGCAACGGGCTGAAGCAGCCGAAGCTCGATTACAACAGGAACAGGCTGTACGTCAAAGGTTGCTTGATCGCTTGAGAAGGTCAGGGGTTGATGAGGATTTGGAAGAGAATTAACAGTATTCGGGAGGAGTGGATGATCCGAGTCATTCAAAATCCAGCGTATCAAGGCGATCAAGTCCGCTCAAACGGACTAAAACAGCTGGAATGGCGGATTTCAGTCCATGTAATCTGAGCGGCTGCGATAGGATAGACTGACTGACGTTGATCAATTGAAGAAGATTCATGACGGTTTCCCTAGGCCGCCAAATTGTTTATCCCGATAGTGACGGGCAGCCCATGGCAGACAATACCAAGCAGTTCCGATGGATTGTCTTACTGAAGGAAAATCTAGACTGCCTGTTTGCCCAAGACCCCCAGGTATTTGTGGCTGGAGATCTACTTTGGTATCCAGTAGAGGGTCATCCAGAAATTCGCATGGCACCAGATGTGATGGTGGTGTTTGGGCCCCCGAAGGGCGATCGGGGTTCCTATCGGCAGTGGCAGGAAGGCAATATCGCGCCGCAGGTCGTATTTGAGGTGCTGTCGCCGGGCAATACCCTGAAAGAAATGGCGAAGAAACAGCAATTTTACGCCCGCTACGGGGTAGAGGAGTATTATCTTTACGATCCCGATCGCAACGATTTAACGGGTTTCCATCGGGTCAATGGTCAACTGGACGTGATCGAAGAGATGACGGGATGGGCCAGCCCTCGCTTGGGGATTGTCTTTACATTGACCGAGGCAGATTTAGAAATTTACGACCCCGATGGACGACGATTTTTGACGACGGTGGAGTTGGCCCAACAGGCGGAGCAAGAGCGACAACGGGCAGAGCAAGAAAAACAACGGGCAGAGCAAGAAAAACAACGAGCAGACCGTCTGGCGGCCCAGTTGCGGGCCCTGGGGGTTGACCCTGAGGGTGGAGGGAGTGGGGAGTAGACTAGGAGTTGCCGGAACTACTCAGATTGGGCACTGAGTCAAATCTGCCCTCATCCCCCACCCCTTCTCCCGTTCCCTGAGCGAAGCCGAAGGGGGGAGAAGGGGCTCTGGAACGTTGTCATTACAACATATGCACTTTTGCTTTCTTTACCCGTGGCAGGTTTACCCTAGCGTGAACAAATTCAAAATCAATGGATTATTCTCCAGGTATAATCTTGGCCAGAACACTCAGGTCAGGGTTAATCGGTGAACCCAAAGCCTGGGTAGGTGTTCTGGCTTGGCATCAGCTTGAAGCTACAGCAAAAACCCTAGGAGCCGGAGCCAATTTTCTAGTCTTCTTGCACTAGACTAAAGTCATAGCTATGGCCAGGACGCTTAGGACAGAACTGATCGATAAAGCCAAACCCATTGTCTGTGGCTACTTACCTGTGGCTACTGCTATAAGCTGTTAAGAATAGGGTCAGTGTTGTAATGACTGCCGACATCTCCACGCTGAACACAACAATACTTTTGGAAAGCGGCGATCGCTTGACAAGAAAGGAGTTTGAGCGCCGCTATCAGGCTATGCCTGATGTCAAAAAGGCAGAATTAATTGAAGGAGTGGCTTACGTGGCATCCCCCTTACGCTACAACCAACACGGTAAGCCCCATAGTAAGATTATTGCCTGGTTGCAAGTCTATGCTGCAGCTACGGTGGGGGTAGAGGTGGCCGATAATACTACGGTCAGGTTAGATGGCGACAATGAACCGCAACCCGACGCCCTGCTTCGCTTAAATGAATCCCAAGGGGGGCAATCTCGGGTCAGTCAGGATGATTATATTGAAGGGGCTCCAGAACTGATTGTGGAAATTGCCGCGAGTACTGCGGCCTACGATCTCCATGATAAGATGCGGGCCTATCGCCGCAATCGAGTATGGGAGTATTTAGTGTGGCTACCCCAAGAGCAGGATTTTCGCTGGTATGTCCTGCAAGAGGAGGGCTATGTCCAGCAAGAAGCAGACTCCTCAGGAATTATCAAGAGTAGAGTATTTCCGGGGTTATGGTTGGCGGTCAATGCCTTGTTAGCGGATAAAATGCAGTTGGTTTTGGCGGTCTTGCAGGAGGGAATAGAGAGTGAAGACCACCAGAATTTTCTGAAAAAATTGATAGATCAGCGAATAGAATTTTAGCCTTGGCTTTTTTGGGGGCCTTCAGCGGCCTATCGGATCACACTCTGGGTACCACCGCCGCCGTGGCTGCCGTGGCCCTGGAAACCTGTGCGATCGAAAAACACTTTCCCCTCAGCCGCGCCGACAACACAGGAGAATCTTCGTCGTCTTGCCACGGAAAAGGCTAACCGTCTGGCGACAAAGTTATGGGAATTGGGGCTTGATCCCGATCATCTCTAATGCAAATTACCTTTCGCGTTGACGCCTCCCCCCAAACTGGCACCGGCCATCTGATTCGTTGCCGCACCCCGGCACTCAAGACTTGAACTGCTAGAATAATTGTTACTTTCGATGGGGAATTTACAGAAAGCAATGACAACATCATCCCTATATGAACAAGACTATGCTCACTGGGCAGAAACTATGGCCCAAAAGCTGCAAGCAGGGGCCTTTAATGAACTTGACATTAATAATTTAGTCGAGGAGCTTAACGACTTGTCCAAACGAGAACGGGATCGCTTACTCAGTAGTATTCATTTGATTTTGCACCATTTACTGAAATGGGACTTTCAAATTCATAAACGATCTCGTAGTTGGCAAATTACCATTGAACGGGAACGAAATAATATTGAACTCTATTTAGAAGATAGCCCTAGCCTCAAACAATATCTGACCCAAGAATGGGTTGAAAAAATGTACCGTAATGCTCGTTTAAACGCTATGAAAGAAACCGGTCTAGATTTGCCAAAGGATTGCCATTATTTGATCGAGGATGTCCTGAAAAGATCCATTGAATTTTAGACTCCCAATTAATGGAAATTACCTTTCGCGTTGACGCCTCCCTCCCAAATTGGCACCGGCCACTTTGTTACCTTTCAATCTCTATCTGACTGAACTTTGGACTAATGGGGTGACAGGGGTGATCGCGTCCGGACAGGCAAAATAGCCCAGTTCCTTCAAGAAACTGGGTATAGTTCAAGTGTTCGCATCTATCACTTGAAACTAGACTGCTATTGGCTCAGACTGTTTCGGGAATTTCTCGGATTTCTTCCGTTTCGAGGCATGTTTTTTGACCGTCGGATACTGGAGACGCGGAGACGGTCTGACTGCCTTTCTCTACCTCGTTAGTCCAAAGTCCAATTGTCATCTGCAGTGGCCTATGAGTTAGACATAGGGGAGGTGTTTTACTGGCCGACACCACCCGCACCACATTAACAGTACGTCTCGTCGCCTGCAAAAGACTTTGCTTCCCACAGATAGGTAGGTTGCAATACTCCAGAGCGGTGATAGCCTGTCGAAATTACAGAATTCGATTCTGGGAGGTTGAGGAGGAATTAACTGCAATACCTGACATAGAACTACTACTGCACGCCCTAGACTAAAACTTACCTTCCAATGCAGGGATACAGCGTTCACAGAGGAGTGGGTGGTCTTCAACCTCACCAACAAAGGTGGAATAATTCCAACACCGATCGCACTTTTTGCCATCGGCGCTCACCACCCCAATCCCCAGGGTTTCAGTTTGGGCAGCGAAGCCCAGCTCAGCCAGGGCTGCCCTGGAGTCCAACAACTCCACCTGGGATGTGAGGAAGAGATAGGGGAGCTCATCCACCCCATTGCTAGTCAACCGATCGGTGCAGTTCAAACTTTGCAGGGCTTGCTGCAAGTCGCTATCCGCCACATAAAGCAGCAACTTTGCTTCTAGGGAAGACCCGATCGCCTTATCATTGCGGGCCTGCTCCAACACCTTATTGGCCTCCGAGCGAATTTCTCGCAAGAGTTCCCATTTGCGGGCTAGTTCCGGTGCCTGCCACTGGTCTTCCAGGTTGACCCAGCCAGCCTCAAACACCGATGGGTAAGGGGTGGTGTAGGGCAGATATTGCCAGATGTCTTCTGCCAGGTGAGAGAGCACAGGGGCGATCGCCTTGGCTAGATTTTCCAGGGCATACCAGAGAATCGTCTGGCAACTGCGGCGGCGCAGGGCATCGGGGGCACTGATATAGAGCCGGTCTTTGGCAATATCCAGGTAAAAGTTAGACAGGTCAACCACGCAAAAATTTTGTACCGTCTGGAAGAACCGGAAGAATTGGAACTGCTCAAAGGCGTCGGTGACTTCCCTAAAAATCTCCGTCATTCGATGCAGCAGATAGCGATCCAGTTCTGGCAACTGCTCGTAGGGCACCCGATGTTGCGCCGGGTCAAAATCGTGCAGATTACCTAACAGGAAGCGGGCCGTATTTCGGATCTTGCGATAAACGTCCGCCAGTTGTTTCAAGATGTTATTGCCGATCGGCACATCGGCGGTGTAATCTACCGACGAAACCCAGAGCCGCAGCACGTCAGCCCCATAGGCAGGGTCTTGCTTCTGGTTTTTACCGCCATTGATGATAATAGCCGGGTCAACCACATTGCCCAGAGATTTACTCATCTTGCGGCCCTGCTCATCCAGGGTAAAGCCGTGGGTGAGCACCGATTTGTAAGGCGCATGGCCGTTGACCGCCACACTGGTCAACAGGCTAGATTGAAACCAGCCCCGGTGCTGGTCACTCCCCTCCAGATACAGATCGGCAGGATAGTGCAGCGGGGCCGGGCCACTGCCACCCTGCTGCAAAACTGCGGCCCAGGAAGAACCAGAGTCAAACCAGACATCCATCGTGTCTGTGCCCTTGCGATAGGTGCGGCCATTGTTGCGATAGGACGGTGGCAGCAACTCTTCTACTGACAATTCCCACCAGGCATCAGACCCCTTTTGGGCAATGATTTGCTGGACATGGGCGATCGTAGTTTCGTTCAGCAGGGGCTCATTGGTTTGTTCATCATAAAATACTGGAATCGGCACCCCCCAACTACGCTGGCGCGAAATACACCAGTCCGATCGTTCTGCCACCATGGCAGTGATGCGGTTTTCCCCCTGGGCTGGAATCCAGGTGACTTCTGAAATTGCTTGCAGGGCTGCATCGCGGAACCCTTCCACAGAGGCAAACCACTGCTCCGTGGCTCGGAAAATCGTGGGTTTTTTAGTCCGCCAGTCGTAGGGATACTTGTGCTGATAAGGCTCTTCCTTGAGTAAGGCCCCCGCCTGCTGCAGGGCCTCCACCACGGCACCATTGCCCTCTGCCAATACGTTTAAACCGGCAAACTGGCCTGCTGCTTCAGTAAAAACCCCATGGTCATCCACAGGGGAAAGAATGGGGAGCCCATAGCGTTGCCCCACCCCATAGTCTTCCAGCCCATGGCCCGGTGCCGTATGTACCAGGCCAGTCCCCGATTCAGTGGTGACATAATCACCGCCAATCACAATCGGGGACTGGCGGTTAAACAGGGGATGGAGATAGGTGGCATGCTCCAGCAGTTTCCCCATTAAGGTCGCCTGCACCGTCAACGGGGTCGCAAGGGTCTCAGCCAGCCGATCGACCAGGTCTTTGGCCACAATCAGGTAACGCATGGAGCCAATCCGGGTTTTGAGATTCAGCTCTGGCCCAACTTCAACGACGGCATAAACCAGATCAGGATTGATGCTCACCGCCAGGTTAGCGGGAATCGTCCAGGGTGTGGTGGTCCAAATCGCAACCCCCATTTCTCCCAGAAACGGATCTAGCGGGGCCAGCAGAGCCGGAGGCAAAGAAGTGACTTCAAAGGCGGCATAGATCGACCGGGAGATGTGCCCTTCCGGGTACTCCAGTTCGGCTTCCGCCAATGCGGTTTTAGAACTAGGGCTCCAGTGCACCGGCTTCAGCCCCCGATAGATATAACCTTTTAACACCATCTGGCCAAATACAGCGATTTGGGCCGCCTCGTAGGAGGGGGTCAAGGTCAGGTAGGGATTGTCCCAATCGCCCCACACCCCGTAGCATTTGAAGCTTTGCCGCTGCTGATCAACAGTGTTTAAGGCAAACTCCCTGGCTTTATGTCGCAGAGTTAAGGGCGTTAGGTTTTGCCGCTCCTCTGACTTCATGGCTTGCAACACCTTCAACTCGATCGGCAACCCATGGCAGTCCCAACCGGGGACGTAGCGCACCCTGTGGCCTTTGAGTAACTGATACTTATTAATGATGTCTTTCAGAATTTTGTTCATGGCGTGGCCCATGTGGAGCAAGCCATTGGCGTAGGGGGGGCCATCATGTAACACAAACACTTGACCTGGGTTGCTTTGCGACAGGCGTTGGTAAATCTGGTGATCGGCCCAAAAAGCTTGGAGCTCTGGCTCCCGCTTAGTCGCGTTAGCCCGCATGTCAAAGCTGGTTTTGGGTAGATTAACAGTGTCCTTGTAGCGTCCAGTGTCTGTCACAACCTTCTCCCTCCCTAATCTTCAATAACCTGCACGGGGACTTCGACGGCTGCCACATCAATCGTGCCGGGCGGGGTTAAACGGTGTAAGCCTTTCTGATCAGCCTGCAAGGCCTCACCGCAACTGGGGCATTGCAATTGACTGCCCTTTAAGACCGTCAACTTGTACTGGCACACCGGACACTCGGCCTGTAACAGACTACGTTTTAGCCACCATTGCAACCCGAAGATCGCAATCACTGGTGTGATCAAAAGCAAAATAAAGAGAACTGCGATCGATTTGATCAGCCAGCCTAAACCCAACACCCCCAATAACCAGAGAATGGCAAAAGGCATCAGTAGGCGACCGACTCCCGCCAGCCCCGTTTGAATCGTTCTCATGCTGTCTTGGTTCACAGCCTGCTCCTAATGGGTAACCCCTCTATCTTAACCAGTGTCTACTTGGGGGCAAATAGGTGCTAAGGTACGGATTTCTATCCCTATAGTGATATCCCTACATAAGCAAACACCTACAGATTAACGATCGCAAAATGCAACGCATGAACCTGCAGGTGTCAGCGATATTTATGGGAAAACAAGTTAAATCATCCTGGCTTAAATGGATGATTAGAACAGACCTAGGGTCAAGGCCTTAGAAATGGGCAGGGCTGCTCCGATGCCGAGATACAGCGTCACAACCGTACCAAACAAAAAGACGGTCATTGCAACCGGACGACGGAACGGGTTCTGAAACTTGTTCACACTTTCAATAAAGGGGACAAGGATCAAACCCAGAGGTACAGACGCCATCAGCACCACACCCAGCAACTTGTTTGGTACAAGACGCAGGATATTGAAGACAGGATAGAGGTACCACTCGGGCAAAATTTCCAGCGGCGTGGCAAAGGGATTGGCCGGCTCGCCAGTCATGGCAGGATCTAGCACAGCTAGACCCACAACCAGACCAATGGTACCAAAGATTACGACCGGGAAGATGTAGAGCAGATCATTGGGCCAGGCGGGCTCACCGTAGTAGTTGTGCCCCATCCCCTTAGCCAGCAAAGCCCGCATTTTGGGGTTTGCAAGATCAGGTTTCTTAATGGTTGCCATAGATTTATAGGCTCTCTTGGGTTTCTGAAGTCAAGCAGGTAGTAGAAATAGCAGAGCATTTCCTATTTACCCAGTATAGGGTTAAGCCCCACAAGTTGATAGGGCCTTGCCCTTACAGGGGGCCAGAAATGCCTTGCTTACGGATCATTAAAAAATGAGCCAGCATAAAGACTGCAATCAGCCAGGGCAGCACAAAAGTATGGGCGCTGTAATAACGGGTCAAAGTTGCTTGCCCCACACTGGAGCCACCCCGCAGCAAGTCGGCAATCAGGGTTCCCACTACAGGAATGGCTTCAGGAACACCAGAAACGATCTTGACCGCCCAGTAACCAACCTGATCCCAGGGCAGGGAGTAGCCAGTCACACCAAAAGAGACGGTGATCACTGCCATCACGACGCCAGTCACCCAGGTTAACTCACGGGGCTTCTTAAAGCCGCCAGTCAGGTAGACCCGGAAGACATGCAAAATCATCATCAGCACCATCATGCTGGCAGACCAGCGGTGAATGGAGCGAATCAGCCAGCCAAAGTTGACTTCGTTCATGATGTACTGAACGGATTGGAAGGCCTCGGCCACAGTGGGTCGGTAATAAAAGGTCATGGCAAACCCGGTGGCAAACTGAATGACAAAGCAAACCAGCGTAATACCACCAAGGCAGTAGAAGATATTGACGTGGGGAGGAACGTACTTGCTGGAAATATCATCCGCGATCGCTTGAATCTCCAACCGCTCCTGGAACCACTGGAAGGGTTTTGAATCGGTTACCTGCTTAGTGAACATGAAGCAAGAATTCCTAAAGTTTATATATTGCGGTTGATTAAGAATGTAACACAGTCTGGGGGGAGATTTGCCCAGATCGATCAAGGGATTTTGCCCAATTTTGCCGACTGAATCCCGAATTGATCAATCAGCCTGGAGGATGGCACAGGCCGGAAAGCAAACGCTAGAATAATTAGCTATGAGAAAACGTTTAAGTTGGGCACCTCGCCTGGTTGGGATTTTACTCGTCATTTTTGTTGGTTTGAGCTGGGTCGCCCCGACAGCGATGGCTCTCACCGATGAGCAGCGGTTTGTGGCCGAGGTCTGGCGTATTGTCGATCGATCCTACGTGGATGGCAGCTTTAACCACCAAAATTGGTGGGCCATTCGAGAAAAGGCCTTAAAGCAACCGTTACAAACCCGTGATCAGACCTATGTAGCGGTGCAGCAAATGCTGGCTCCATTGGATGACCCCTTTACCCGGTTGCTGAAGCCAGATCAGTATCGCAGCCTGCAAACCAGTACATCGGGCGAGCTTACAGGGGTGGGGTTACAAATTGCCTCTGATGGGGATGGGCGGCTGCGGGTGATTGCCCCGATTGCTGGCTCTCCTGCCGACCGGGCCGGGGTTAAGCCTGCGGATACTATCCTTAAAATTGATGCCCTTTCGACCCAGGGGTTGGGTCTGGATGAGGCCGCCGAGCTGATGCGAGGCCCGATTGGGAGTCTGGTTACCTTAACGGTGCAACGAGGCGATCAAAGAATTCAGGAGATTGCCATCAAGCGCGATCGAATTGCCCTTAATCCAGTCGTCGCCGACCTGCGCACCCAACCCGGGCCCAATGGCAATTCCCTTAAAATTGGCTACCTGCGGCTGCATCAATTTAATGCCAACGCCACGGCAGAAGTGGCTAAAGCCATTCGTCAGCTTGAGCAGCAGGGGGCAGACTCCTACATCCTGGATTTACGCAATAATCCCGGTGGGCTATTGCAGGCAGGGATTGAAATTGCTCGGCTCTGGTTAGATGAGGGCACGATCGTCTATACCGTCAACCGCCAGGGGGTGGTCGGGAGCTTTGAAGCCACCGGTCAGGCCTTAACCAAAGCACCCCTCGTGGCCCTGGTCAACCACGGTACGGCCAGTGCCAGCGAAATTTTAGCGGGTGCCTTAAAAGATAACCATCGAGCCACCATCCTGGGTGAAAAGACCTTTGGCAAGGGCTTGATCCAATCCCTGTTTGACTTATCCGATGGGGCGGGGTTGGCTGTGACCGTGGCCCGCTATGAAACGCCCGCCCACTACGACATCAATAAGTTGGGCATTTCTCCCGATGTCCCGGTTGCGCTGGGGGAGGTTGAGGGGGCCCAGATCGCAACGGAGACCGATCGCCAGTATTGGGCTGCGGTGCAATTATTAACCACTTCTAACGCAATGGTGGCAGGTGCGACCTGACCTGTGGAACGCACCTATCACGACCCCCTGCATGGAGCAATTTCCTTAAACAGCGGCGACCCGACGGAAGCATTGCTGATTCAACTCATCGATACGCCAGCCTTTCAACGATTACGGCGAATTCGTCAGCTCGGCCCTGCCAGTGTTACCTTTCATGGGGCAGAGAGTTCCCGATTTACCCACTCCCTCGGCGTTTTGGCGATCGCCCGCCGCGCCTTTGATCGGTTGGTGCAATTTAATCCCTCCCTCTGGATGCATCGCCCCGTTGTTTTGTGTGGGGCATTATTACATGACCTGGGTCATGGCCCCTTTAGCCACACGGGAGAAGAAATCTTTGGCAGCCACCATGAACACTGGACGGTGAGGATACTGCAAGAATCCCAACCCCTGTATCAGGCCCTTGACCGCTTCCAACCTGGGTTAGTCAAAGACTTAATTCAGGTTTATGCCAAGTCCTATCCAGTGCCGTTGGTATGGCAACTGGTCACCAGCCAGTTAGATTGCGATCGCCTAGATTACCTGATGCGGGATAGCTACTTCACAGGCACGACCTACGGCAAGATTGACCTGGAGCGGATCTTGATGGCCCTGTGCTATGACCCAGAGACCCAACAACTGGCCGTCATGCAAAAAGGGATGGCGGCGATCGAGCATTATCTGATCGTGCGCTATTTCATGTATGCCCAGGTCTATAACCATGCCAAAAATATTGCCGCTTCCTGGGTTTTGCAGCAGGCCTTTGCGCGGGCCAGAATGCAAATTCAAGCTGGCCAGTTAGAGGCGGATGAGACCGTCCAGGCCTGGTTGACCCAGGACTGTGACCAGTTGCCCTTAAAGTGCTACCTGGATGCGGATGACGGCGTGTTTCACTACCACCTGCAACGCTGGCAAGGGAGTCAGGATCCAATCCTGGCAGACCTCTGTCGTCGCTACGTCGATCGGGACCTGCTGAAAGCACAGGATATTAGTGCTTTAGAGGAAGGCGATCGCAGCAGGCTGCTGCACCTGGTTCAGGATAGGCTATCTCAACTCAACCTAGAGCCCCAGATCTATTCTGGGCTGCGCGTATCCCTGAGTCGCGGCTATACCCTCTACCAGCGAGGCATTAAGGTACAAACTGCCCATGGACTGGAAGAATTGAGCCATCTATCCCCCCTGGTTCGGATGTTAACCAAGGCCTACGAGCGGGTTTGGTTAATCTACCCCAGAGAAATCGAGCCGCAGTTGGTCACCTTAGCCGGAAAATCCTGGATGGGCTAGGAGTTAGAAGAGAAGGAGTCAGGAGTCAATGCTTTTGAAGCCACGATCGCCGCAGGATTCAAAAATTCAGTTATACACAACTTCGGTGAAACAGTAGAATCAAAATAGACCCATGGCGCATTCCCATATCGAGAGGCAGGGGTTTTTCCGCGCCATGTTTTTGATAAGGATCGCAGTTGGCTAAAGTATTTGACTGTATTACTGACGAGTTGCAGGCATTTATCGCTGCTCAGCCCCTATTTTTTGTGGCTTCAGCCCCTTTAAGTGCAGCAGGCCATATCAATTTGTCGCCCAAAGGCCTAGATAGTTTTCGTATCCTCTCGCCCCAGCGGGTTGCCTATCTCGATCTAACCGGAAGTGGGAATGAAACCTCGGCCCATCTCCAGGAAAATGGTCGAATTACCTTGATGTTTTGTGCGTTTCAGGAGCCGCCCCAAATTCTGAGGCTCTATGGCCAGGGCAAGGTTTTCTTGCCCGGTATGGCAGCATGGGAAACCTTAATTGATCAATTTTTGCCCTTGCCTGGTGCCCGCCAACTGATTGTGGCAGATATTGATCGGGTGCAGACCTCTTGCGGCTTTGGGGTGCCGCTCATGACACCCGTCGGCCAACGTCAAACCCTGCTGCAGTGGGCCAAAAAGAAGGGCCCAGACAAACTCCAGGCCTACCAACAGGAGAAAAATGCCACCAGTATTGACGGCTTACCCACCCCCCTGGGCGATCATGCGGGCGCGATTCCCGGATCATCTGTACCTGAAGAGAGCCCAGAACGCTAGAATTGTTAAGAACTGTTTCCCACTGCCCTTATGTCTGAGCGTGTCAATGGTCGCAAATCGAAGGCAAAGATCGGAAAAACCACACCTGATCCAGCGCTCAATCTCTCTGACTCCCTCAGCCGCATCCGCATTCGGGGGGCCAGGCAGCATAATCTGAAGAACATTGATCTGGATCTACCCCGCGATCGCCTGATTGTGTTTACTGGGGTTTCCGGGTCTGGCAAATCATCCCTCGCCTTTGACACGATTTTTGCCGAAGGGCAACGTCGCTACGTCGAGTCCCTCAGTGCCTACGCCCGTCAGTTTTTGGGCCAGGTCGATAAGCCCGATGTAGACGCGATCGAGGGCTTGAGCCCAGCCATTTCGATTGACCAAAAGTCTACCTCCCATAACCCCCGCTCCACCGTGGGTACGGTGACAGAAATCTATGACTACCTGCGGCTATTGTTTGGGCGGGCAGGGGAACCCCACTGTCCCAAGTGCGACCGGTCTATTGCCCCCCAAACCATTGACCAGATGGTAGACCAAATCATGGAACTGCCCGATCGAACCCGCTTCCAGATCCTGGCCCCCGTGGTGCGGGGTAAAAAGGGAACCCATAGGAAACTGCTTTCCAGTCTGGCGGCTGAGGGCTTTGTCCGAGTCCGGATTGACGGCGAAGTCAGAGAACTGGGGGATGCGATCGAGTTGGATAAAAACCAGATCCACACGATCGAAATTGTAGTTGACCGCCTCGTTAAAAAAGAGGGTATTGAAGAACGCCTGACAGACTCCCTTTCCACCGCCTTGAAACACGCCGATGGCATTGCCATGATTGATCTGGTGCAAGAAGAGGGGGCTGAGCAGCGGCAACCGACTGGCAAGGTGATTGAGTTGCCCACAGCCCAACGGTTAAGGGTGGCAGAACCGGGGGAAAATTATGGCGCTGAAGCCTCATCCCCCCTGCCATCTGGCTTGGTTTTTTCTGAAAACTTTGCCTGCCCAGAGCACGGGGCCGTCATGGAAGAGCTCTCTCCCCGGTTGTTTTCCTTTAACTCGCCCTATGGAGCCTGCCCCAATTGCCATGGCTTGGGTAGCCACCGCACCTTCTCTGCTGATTTGGTGATTCCCAAGCCCGATCTGCCTGTCTATGCAGCGATCGCTCCCTGGTCTGATAAAGACAATACCTACTACCTGTCGCTTCTGTGCAGTGTCGCCAATGCCTACGGCTTTGATATTCAAACCCCGTGGAGTAAGTTGACAGAAGCGCAACAACAGGTGCTGCTGCATGGCTCCAAAGAACCGATCTGGATTGAGGTTGATTCCCGTTATCGCGAGGCTAAGGGCTACCAGCGGCGCTATGAGGGCATCCTGCCCATGCTCGATCGGCAATACCAGGAGTCTACTTCTGATGTCTATCGGCAAAAACTAGAGCAATATCTGGTGGATCAGGCCTGTGCTGTCTGTCAGGGCAGGCGGCTAAAACCAGAATCCTTAGCCGTTCGCCTGGGGCAGTATTGTATTTCTGATTTGCTCTCGGTTTCCATTCGAGACAGCCTGCACTCTATCAATCAAATGCAACTAACAGAGCGACAGGCCCAAATCGCAGACCTGGCATTGCGAGAAATTAAGGCCCGCCTCCAGTTTTTGCTAGACGTAGGCTTAGATTATCTCACCCTTGATCGCACGGCCATGACCCTCTCTGGGGGAGAGGCCCAACGGATTCGCCTGGCTACCCAAATTGGGGCGGGCTTAACCGGGGTGCTCTATGTGCTAGATGAACCCAGTATTGGGCTACACCAGCGGGATAATAGCCGCTTACTCAAGACCCTGATCAAATTGCGGGATTTGGGCAATACCCTGATTGTGGTCGAGCACGACGAGGAGACCATTCGGGCTGCAGATCACTTGGTAGACATCGGCCCTGGGGCTGGAGTCCACGGGGGCAAAATTGTGGCCCAGGGCAGTCTGGAGCATATTCTGCAAGCCCCCGATTCTCTCACAGGGGCTTACCTTTCTGGTCGTCAGGCGATCGCCACACCCGCCCAACGCCG
>JBJTUO010000178.1:0-6731 GCA_046080785.1 Leptolyngbyaceae cyanobacterium
GGGGAGGACGCAAAGCCCACTTAACCCTGCATCGAGACAAACTGCTGTTCATTTTGTTCTACTTTCGCCACTACCCGACTCAGGAAGTGCAAGGCTTCCTCTTCGGCATGAGCCAAGCCCAAACCAGTGAGTGGATTAGGCGACTGACTCAAGTGCTCAACCAAGCCTTGGGAAAAGAACAGCAATTGCCAGAGCGCAATCCCTTGCGACTCGAAGTAGTCCTGGCTGCTTGTCCTGGATTAGAGTTCATCGTGGATGGCACAGAACGTCCGGTTAATCGCCCTAAGGACCAAGAGATTCAACGCCAGAAGTGTTGAAAGATAGTTTAAGCAGCTAAAAAATGGGGACAGAATGCAGTATTCTGTCCCCAAACAACAAAAAAAGATGTCTAATGCTAGCCTCATTTCCTAAGCTTGTCAAATCGATACTGAAGCAACTCTCGGCCAGTGATTACCCCGTTCTGAACTCACGACTATTTTTTGAAATCTGGCTAACCTTCGTCTTAGACCAGGGTTTGACAAGCATGAGAGACCTGTTTTATCGACTGAATCATACAGGCATTGAAGTCGATATCTCTACATTTTCTAAAGCTTGTAAAACTCGGCAGGGAGAGTATTTTTGCCGGATTTATGTAGAATTAATGAATCGCTTGAAACGACAGAATTCAGCTACAGCACAGATGCTGATTCCGATTGACTCAACGATAATTACATTAACAAGTAAGTTATTTTGGGAGCAAAACTATCATCAAGTGAAGTTGATGAATGGCATCAATTTAACTCAAGGTAATCCAACAGAATGTTTGATCCATTTTGGACAAGGACATGATGCTCGTTTTGCTGATCTAGTTAATAGCATGATTCCTGATAATGGCGTCGGTGTAATGGATAGAGGCTTTGCGAGTTGGGAATTCCTTGACCAATTAAGTCACAGCCAAACAAGGTTTGTGGTGCGAATTAAGAACAATATGAAAACCGAATTCGAGCATCAGCGATATCGCGTTGTCTGGTTTTGTGACTTAGAGAGTCAACGAGAATTTCGGTTGGCGACAAATTTAGAACAGATGACAAATGAAGAGGTGGGTGAGATCTACCGAAACCGATGGCAAATCGAGATTCTATGGAAATTTTTGAAGATGCATCTGAAACTGGACCGATTGATTAGTAAAAATGTGAATGGTGTGACGATGCAAATCTATATGGTGTTGATTGCTTATGTGATTCTAGAGTTGATAGAAATTCCGGTCTTTTATGGACAGGGATTATTGGATAAGCTTCGCTATTTGCAATTAGAATTGAGTCGTCGCTGCTCGATTGTGCATTGGAGCTACGATCTCATACCGGACGCGCTTGTCTGATTTAGTGTGAAGTTTTATGTCGATATTCAACATTTCTGATTCAACGCAAGTACTATAGTGGCAAAAAGAAGACCCACACGGTGAACAACAACTTGATTAGCCAACGGGGGGGAAAGGTGTTGTATTTAAGTGACACCTACGAAGGGAGTGTGCATGACAAGACGATTTGTGACCTCGATGGCATTGTCTTTCCACCTGGGAGCAAGTTGTGGAAAGACCGAGGGTATCAGGGGTATGAACCGGAGGGAGTAACGACGTTTCAACCGAAGAAGAAACCGCCTGGGCAATCCTTGAGTGAAGCAGACAAGGACTGGAATCGGATTGTGTCGAGTGAGCGGGTGGAGATTGAGCATCAGATCAATGGCATCAAACGGAGTCGAATTGTGGTGTATCGGTTGCGCAGTCGCAGAGCCTGTTATGCTGACCAGGTGATGGAGACTGCTTGTGGATTACACAACTTCCGCTTAAGTCATCGGCAATTGCAACAATCAAAAGCAAGTTAAGCGATTGAGGAGGAAAAGCAGAGTAGTCTGCGTTCTCTTTTATTCCCTCCACTATTTCCGATTAAGTCTATTTATTAGGTTGATCAGATGATTGCCCATATAGAAATCCCAATCATTGGCAAAAAAGCGAAGTATTCATTACTCTGGCTAATTGGGCTAATGGCAGTTGGAGTTTTAATTGTTGCCACAACAATGACCTTGAAAGTGGTAAATCGCAAGACAAGCAAACAAGATATTGCACAATTAACTATCCCAGTAACAGAGAGAAGCGTTACCGTGCGCATCACTGCTAGTGGAAAGGTGCAGCCAGTGCAAAGTGTCAATATCAGCCCTAAAAATCCTGGAATTTTGGCTAAACTGGATGTAGAACAGGGGCAGACCTTGCAGCAGGGGCAAATAATTGCCCAAATGGATAATTCTGAGATTAAAACACAAATCCTCCAGTACCAAGCGAAATTAAACCAAGCAAAAGCACAGTTAGCAGAAAGTCAAGCGGGTAGCCGTTCCGAAGACATTGGGGAAGCGAAAGCCCAACTAGCAGAAGCCGAAGCCCAGCTGAGTGTATTGCGTGAGGGTAATCGATTACAGGAGATTGAACAAGCGCAAGCACAAGTAGAATCAGCACAAGCCCAGGTGGAACTGACTCAAGCACGGGTTAAGCGCTATCAGGAATTAGCCAAAGCAGGAGCTATTTCCCAAGACTCCCTGGAACAATACATCAGTGAAGATAAAAGGGCAAAAGCCGCTTTAGCAGAAAATCAACGCCGATTATCTCTGCTAAAAAGTGGCAACCGCAATGAAGACATTAAAAGACAACAAGCAGTGGTTAACCAACAACGTGAAGCCTTACGAAAGTTGCAAAATGGCAGTCGTCCGGAGGAAATTGAGCGACTCAAAGCAGCCGTAGCAGAGGCTCAAGCACAGTTGAAACAACAACAAGTGCAGTTAGGAGATACAATTATCCGCGCTCCTTTTTCGGGCGTAGTTACCCAGAAGTATGCGACACCAGGAGGGTATGTCAGTCCAGCGACATCGGCTTCTAATGATGCATCTGCGACTTCGACCTCAATTATTGCCTTGGCAAAGGGTTTAGAAGTAATTGCAAAAGTGCCAGAAGTCGATATTCCTCACCTCAAGGTAGGACAAAAAGTAGAAATTATGGTTGACGCTTATGGCGATGAAGTATTTCATGGTCATGTGCGGCTGATTTCGCCAGAAGCCATAGTTGAGCAAAATGTCACATCTTTCAAAGTGCGCGTGGACATTGATACAGGGAAAGAAAAACTGCGTTCGGGAATGAATGTGAATAATGTGACATTTATTGGCAAAATTATCCGAAATGCCCTATTGATTCCTCAAGAGACAATTGTCACTCAGCAAGGTCAGACAGGTGTGATGATCCCAGATACCAATAATCAACCAGTATTTTGCCCCTTAAGGATTGGTGTCAGTGTTGACAGCCAAATTCAAGTTTTGCAAGGGCTAAAAGCAGGCGATCGCGTATTTAATGACCTTCCCCAAGACCAACAACCCAAGCCATTAATCTAGTTAGCAGTGAGAGCATGAATATTCTAGAAAGCTTCAAAATGGCTACGACTACATTGCTGGCAAATAAACTCCGCAGTAGTTTGACCATGCTAGGAATTATCATCGGTAATGCCTCAGTGATTGCCATGATTGGAATTGGTGAGGGAGCGCAAAAGTTTGCTACTCAACAATTTGAAGCATTGGGGCCAAATACGCTGTTTATTTCTCCTGGCAGTCCTGAAGGTCAGAACACAGCCATTTTAACACCGAAGACATTGGTACTCGCTGATGCCGAAGCGATCGCCAAGCAAATATCTACAGTTAAAAATGTGGCTCCAGATATTACTAACAAGATAACTATTAATTACCGCAACAAAAATTCAAATAGTTCAGTTATCGGCACGACACCAACATATCTGACCGTCCGCAATTTTAAAATCGCTCGTGGCAGGTTTTTTAATGAGTTAGATGTAAAACGCCATCAACCAGTAGCGATTTTAGGCCCTGATTTGGCAAAAAAATTGTTTGGCATTCAAAACCCTATTGGACAGCAGGTACAGATTCAAAATGTCGCCTTCCAAGTAATTGGCTTAACAGTAGCCAAAGGCTCCTTCTTAGGTGAGAACAATGATGATTCTGCTTTTATCCCCATCACCACCATGTCCAGTAGGGTTGTAGGCAGGACTTCTCCTTACGGTATTGATCTTTCACTGATCTCCGTATCTGCCAAAAATCAAAATAGCATCAGGGCGGCAGAATTTCAAATCAAAAACTTGCTGCGTCTGCGTCACAAAATTACTCAAGATGATGACTTTAGCATTGAAACCCAAAAGAATATTCTAGAAATAATTAATACAATTTCTCGTGCATTGACCGTGATGTTGGCAGCGATCGCGGGGATTTCTTTGCTTGTCGGTGGGATTGGCATCATGAATATTATGCTCGTTTCCGTTACAGAACGTACCCAAGAAATTGGACTACGCAAAGCAATCGGTGCTAACCAGCAAGATATTTTATTGCAATTCATCATTGAAGCTGTCCTACTCTCAGTCGTTGGCGGTGTACTAGGAATTGTTGTCGGTGGCAGTGTAGTTGTGGTAGCTAGTATTCTCACACCTTTAAAAGCTGGAGTCTCACCTGTAGCAGTGATTGTAGCTGCCAGTGTTTCTGGCGGTATTGGTTTATTCTTTGGCGTGGTTCCTGCACGTCGCGCTGCTCAACTCGACCCGATTGTGGCACTCAGAAGTGCTTAAGGATGTTGAAGGGAAGGGAGTTGCGGGGGATGAGGGGAAGGGGAGACGGAGAAATCATCAGTAACAAATGACAAATGACAAATGACAAATCAGCCATTATTCATCTAGAGAATATTTTTAAGGTTTATGGTAGTGGCGAAACCCAAGTGCAAGCACTCAATGATGTCAACCTAATTGTGGAAGAAGGGGAATATTGTGCAATCATGGGACCTTCTGGTTCCGGTAAATCCACAGCTATGAATATTATCGGCTGTCTAGATCGCCCTAGTTCTGGACATTATTACTTAGAGCCTATCCGGAAACCCAGGATTAGTGAGATACTGATAGGGAGCAAGTTTTGGAGCCAGAGCATTCATGTCCTTCACAGAAATCGACCCCAAATACCTCCTGCCCGATGAAGTCTGGGAGCGCATCAAAACAGCGATTCCACCAGAGCCTCCCAAGCCCAAAGGCGGAAGGCCACGAATGGATGACCGCAAAGCCCTCAATGCAATCTTTTATATCCTCCGTACTGGTATCCAATGGAAAGCGCTACCGCGATGTTTGGGAGCTTCGAGCACCGTACATGACCGCTTTCAATTGTGGGCACAAGAAGGTGTGTTTGTCAGGATGTGGGAATTAGGATTAAAGCAATATGCCGAAGAAGTTGGACTAGACCTCGAATGGATGTCGATGGATGGTGCGATGGTCAAAGCCCCTTTGGGCGGAGAAGCGACGGGGCCAAATCCAACGGATAGAGCCAAGTCTGGGACAAAGCGAAGTCTTTTAACAGAAGGAAATGGAATTCCAATTGGGATTGTTTTGGCAGGGGCGAACCGACATGATATGAAACTAACCGAAGCGACATTGGCATCTCAGAGGCTCATTCCGGGGGAGAGAGAGTTAGGAGTCTTTTGGAACCTTTGTTTAGACAAGGGATATGATTATGAAGAAGTAAGGGAGATTTTAGAGAGATGGGGATATGTGGGACATATTCCACCACGAGATGAGAGAAAACGAATCATTGATGACATTCCAAATTACAAGGCAAGGCGATGGGTGGTAGAGCGGACGCATTCATGGATGAATCGATTTCGGCGGTTATTGATCCGGTGGGAGAAGAAGGCAGAGAACTACTTGGCGATGATCCACCTGGCATTTACATGCATTGTGGTGCGCGGGATTCAGGTTTCCGGATAGGCTCTTAGTTTAGACCGTGGCTTTCTGTATCATCGTGCTAACCAATTCCTCAAGGTAATATGATCTGGTTTTGCTGGAGGGAGGTATTTGAAATGAAGATAGTGATTCGTGCCGATGCTTCAATCCGAATGGGGACTGGCCATGTGATGCGATGCATAGCTTTAGCTCAGGCATGGCAACAGGAAGGGGGGCAAGTCCTATTTGTGATGGGAATTGAATCGCCACTTCTTGAAGTACGGTTGCAAGCAGAGAACATGGGTGTGATGCATCTTTCGGCTTCCTTGGGGAGTGATGAGGACGTAAGGCAAACGGTAGAAATCGCTCAGCAGGTTAATGCCGATTGGATTGTTGTGGATGGCTATCAGTTTGGGACAGCATACCAACGAGGTATTAAAGACGCGGGTTTCAAGTTACTGATTGTTGATGATTATGGTCATGCAGAACATTATTGTGCTGATTTAGTGCTAAATCAAAATATTGGTGCTAGTGAAGACCTCTACGCAAATCGAGAAGCTTACACTCAACTTCTACTAGGTACTCAATATGTCTTACTTAGAAAGGAATTTTGGCCTTGGCAAGGCTGGCAGCGTCAAGTTCCGGTTATCGCTCGAAAAGTTCTGGTGACTTTAGGTGGATCTGATCCTGAGAATGTGACATTAAAGGTGATTCAAGCATTGCAGCAGCTAAAACTGGAAGAGCTAGAAGTTGTTGTAATTGTGGGTGGAAGTAATCCTCACTATGAGCAACTCCAAGCTGCGGTTCAATCATCCTCCTGCCAAATCTCCCTACAACAGAATGTAACAAATATGCCTAAACTGATGGCTTGGGCAGATGTGGCGATCGCGGCTGGAGGCAGCACTAATTGGGAATTAGTGTTTATGAGATTGCCTACTCTAATTATTAGTCTTGCGT
>JBJTUO010000179.1:0-5223 GCA_046080785.1 Leptolyngbyaceae cyanobacterium
ACACGGGTAACCCTGCCCCCTCCAGGGCTGCTCTGGCTTCAGCTCCGGCGATGTTCGGTGGTGGTGGGATCAGGGTGAGTAGTATCCGGTAGCTTGCCTTGAGTGATTGCAGGTGATCCACCATTTGCAGGGTAGCCCCCAGGCTGAGGGCTTCAGGGCTGCATGGGATGACGAGATGATCACAACCTTCCGCCAGTGCTGTCAGCTCCTCCGGCGTGGGTCTGGCTGCTGTGTCTATAACGATATGGGTAAACGTCCCGGCGGCTAAGAGTTTGGGCGCTTTCAGTTCATCGGCAACGGTGAAGGGCAACCGTCCCGGCTCTGCCCATTGCAGGGCTGAGCGGTTTAAGTCACCATCTACCAATAGGGTCGGTCCCTGTCCCTGGAGGACAGCGGCTAGGTGGATAGCGGTGGTGGTTTTCCCCACTCCTCCCTTGAAGCTGGCAATAGTGACTATCATGCAGGCAGGCTACCAGGCGCTAGCCCTGGCGGTCAATCCGCTAAGCGTCTGGGCGTCTGGAAGTCCACCCCCAGGCGCTAGCCCGGCTGGGTTGGGGTGGTGGTGCGGATAGGTGAACTGAGCCCGAAGCCAGCCCAGGACCATCCCGGTATAGTTGGGCGTTGAAACTGGGCGCTTGTTACAGCGGCTTCTAGGCACCTCTCAGGGCATATTGGGCACAATAAGAGAAAACGTAGTGGTAAAAGCTGGCTATGGGCTTTCTCAAGCTGAAAAAGGTAGGCAAGTATAGGTATTTCTACTGGTGCGAACGCAAGCGGGCGAAGAAAAGGCAAGGTGCCAGCGGGCGGGTAAAGAGCATCGATCTATGCTTGGGCACCTACGTCGATTCTGAGCGATTAGCGTTCTACTGCTGGGCGGGTGACATTCCGATTGAGGAGTACATCACCCAGGCGTTACCCTACCTGGTAAGTCCTGGCTTTGCTTCCCGTGTTGACTTCAGTTTCACGCTTGAGCCTAAGCCGGTCTTGAAGCTTCGAGCCAAGCCCGGCGGAGGTATCGACCTTCGGCATAGGGAATGGGCACCACTTAAGGAGCAGGCTAACCGTAATTTTGCTAACCTCTGCAATTGGGCTTTTGAGCACGTCAATACTTACCTTGAGTTTGCCAGAGAAAGCCTGTCTATGGTTAAAGAGGCTGAGCAAAAAATAGCCGAACTGGAGGCAGATCTAAAAACCTACAGGGCTGATCCCGGTAAAACCTGGGACCATCGTTATGTCTGGGAGAACAGGTCAACAGGAGAAGAGATAGACGATCAAGATTTTGATCCATCTTCCTATGACCTTGAAAAGTGGACCTGCTACAAGGAATGGTCCCGCTACCCTGAAGATTATGAGGAAGTCAGGCAAGGTTTCATAGACAGATGGTCTGAGTCAGCACTACAGGGCAGGAACGACTGTAAGAGACAGGTAGAAGAGATTGTCAAGCTGGCACCCAAAGACCGCCAGAAGGAAGCCAGAGAACGGCTGCTCCGAGAACTCCGGTTATCCTAGCCCTGTGCCCTTCCTACTTCCCGGTGCCCTGGCGGTGCTCCTGGGTGCCCCAGATGTTTCCTGATGTCCTGGACTGGCCCTAGTGGTGGTGGCGTTAACGTTGCCCATCACCCGCCGCAGATAGCCTTTGCATCATAACCGATCAATTCTTGGCGGTCGGTGTGCATGGGCGTTGTTAGATTGCTTCTGACGACTGTGGACTATTGTCCTACAATTTGAAGAAGAGCCGATTTAAACTTAACAGGAAGGTTCTTAGGTTCAGCTACAAGTGCAGCTACAGATTGATAAATAGCTGCGTAAAACCAGCTTTTAAATTTCACTGACTCTTTTATCAAAACTATTGATGTAACTAGACAAAAAACACCCAAAAAAACAAGCATTGGCAAACGATTAATAAAGATAAATTCAAAACTAAAAATAAAAGCAAAAATTAACATACCAAGACTAACTTTTCTAAGCATAATACTTGTTACATTAAATCTTTCAACATCCTGTGACATGTGCATATTATTTCGTTTAACAAAAGCGAGTAACGTGTACCAATCGATGTCTTGAAGATTAATCTCTACAGAAAGAAGATTTTTATCAAGATCTTCTATAACCTTCTTATGATGATTCTTGGGACTAAAAATCCTATACCAAAAGAGACTAAATGGATCTAAAACATATCCTAAGATGTACGAAAGAGTGCCTAAAATTATGAGTAGTTGAACAGAAAGGCTTGTATGATTTGTGGATAGCAAAAGATCTCTTTGTAAGAGATACAGGATTGCAGCTACAACTACTCCACCAGGTATAGCATGCGAGAAAAAGTCGTAAATACCTATAGCAATCCCCATCTTTTTTAATCTTTCTACTTACTTATTGAATATTGGGTAAAAGTTGATTGTTCCACTAACGAGTTCAGGATATCACTTTGATAACAGATTGGGCATGACACTGAAGCACGCAGATAAGTTTTCAGTCAAATCTCTATTGAAGAGTCCGCAGTCTAACGTTTGAGTTCAGCGGCCGCCGTAG
Organism: Leptolyngbyaceae cyanobacterium; assembly: GCA_046080785.1. Lineage (GTDB taxonomy): Bacteria > Cyanobacteriota > Cyanobacteriia > Leptolyngbyales > Leptolyngbyaceae > JBJTUO01. The sequence goes on from JBJTUO010000179.1 coordinate 2,530, forward strand.
GCGGTCCGCTGGAACGAAGGGTTAGGCCTCGATTCGCGCATGCGCTTTCAACGCTGCCTCAACGTTGGCAATACAACGAGCAAAGTCGAAGCCCTTGGGCGAACATGCGGGACGAATAGACAGCTGCCCGACTATCGCCTTGACCATAGTAAAGAAAACGGTCATCTACGGCCGCTCCAAGGGCCAAACCCGCCTACTTCGCCCCTTGGTAGATCGTCGCCACCAGCAGCCACGGGTTCCCCGCGTCGTCGTACTCGATTCCCCACTGCACCATCCAACCGGCAGTGAGGTCCTTCCCCTCCCACGCCAGAAATGTCGGGTTGGGGCTCATATGCCCCTTGAATTGCTGGTGCGTAAACGGAATCCCGTTGATCGTTCCCGCTACCTCCCACGTCGTGTCGAGCACCACCGAGACCCGCCGGTCGGCCGGCACCGGCGGCGGGTCGGGCAGCGTCACACTGGTGTTCGGCGACCCAGCCGCGAAGTTCTGGACCGGCGTCCAGACTGTCGCCACCGTCCAGGTCGCAGAAACCAGACGCAGGGTGTCCGGGATCAGCACGGTCGGTCCGACATTGAGAAAGAGTTTGCCCTTCGGCTTAAGCGGCGGGTCGGTCAAGGCGATTGAAAACGTGGCGTCAATGTGTGCAACCGGCTCCTTCACCATCCCCGCCGGGTTCGGTTGACCCAGCGCCGGCGAGAAGGCGAATGCGACCCCGGTCTGTCCGACCGGCGCTCCATTCAGGAAGACCTGGGCACCCGCGATCGGTACACCGGTATCGGCGTCCTTGGCGCTCACAGTCACGTTCGCCGTCGTCCCCCGTCGCACTGTGCCGGGCTGGACGTCGACCGCCATGTTTCCTTTCTTTACAATGATCGGCCGGCCTTCAATGCTGCTCTCCTTCGCGCACAAGGTCTGCATCGCCCACAGCGCATCGTTCTCGGACAGCGTCAGGTCGGCGGTCGGGATCGTCGGCTTGGCATCGTACGTGTCGATGCTCTTCCGGATCACGTTGTTGACCAGCAAATGGACCCGCGCACCCGGCAGGCAGCCGCTGACCTCGACTCCGACCGCCTTCGGTCGCACCGGTTCGGTGATCTTCGGTACCGGCAACGGATTGGGCAGATCGGTCACGCGCTCGACCGGCGAGTCGCCGTCAGAATCACAACCGGCCTGCCGCACCAGAACCTTGCGCCCAGCCGCCAGCGGGAACCAGAGGGCGAGTGCCGACCCGGCCCCCATCGCGAGCACGGCGTCGCCAATCGGGGCACCCGTGTCGGCATAGAAGGGCTGCAGCAGGCTTGAGGGGTGCGCGCCTGTCACGGGAACGCGCCGCGAACATTCATAGATCGGCGCGGTAATCGTCGGCGCGCCGAAAGGACCGCTCGGCGTGGCGAAACCGACTCGCACGGCGTCAATGCTCGGCAGGCCACACAGCGTCTGCCGCGCGGTCAACAGCACGGCAGCACCCGTGTTTGTCACCGGCTCGATTCCGAGGGGGAGGTCGAAGTCTTCGCTTCCGCTGCTCGCCGTCGCCTCGCCGATCGGCGTGACGATGACTGCGCCCGGCGTGCCCGGGTCGGGTACGACCGTCGATAGGACGACGACCGCGTTCGGTTCCAGCCCCGTCAAATGCACCTTTCGAAGCTTTGGGCACGGCGCCGCCTGGATCACCGGCTGACCAGGTGCCTTTGTTGGTCCGACCGGCACGACCGTCTCGGCGCTTTGCATGTTGCAGCGCGGGAACCGCTGTCTGGCCACCAACTTCCCCGGTTTCAGCGGGGGCGCACCCCACCCGTTGTATGCAGAGGCGACATTCAGCCATTTCATCGGAGTGCCCCCGTTGTCGACCTCCACGTCGGCCGAGGGGGTCATCCCGAGAAAGTCGAGCGACGTCCGGCAAGCGGTCACCGGCTGGCCGATCTCCGGCGGGGGCAGTGTCGTCTCGCGGTTCGTACCCACGAGTGGCAGGCTCAGCACGGGCGGGCTCACCAGCGTCACGCCGCCCATGACAATTTCCTGAGTCGCCTCGAGCCGAGCGCCGACAGTCAGCGAGGCGGCCGGGTCGATCGCGACGAAGTCGCCCGGCTGGCCGGCGATCGTCTTGCCGACGACCGAACCACCCTGGCGCACCAGGACCGTCGCCCCGGGTACGAGTCCGTCGAGCCGCAGCATCGACATACAGGTGCTGAGCGGGGAGACAAAAACCGGTGACGGCGGCGGGTTCGGCACATCAACGACGATCAGGGGCTGCGCCGACGGGTCACTGGTGCCGCCCGAGGTCTTCTGTTGCGCGGTCACACTCTGCCCAGTCACGACGGCAACGGCGATGGGGACCCACAGCGTCCCTCCACTGATGCTCACGGCGCTGCCGATGCTGCCCCCGCCGACAAGCAGATCGACAGTGGAGTTTGGTGCGACGGACGTCACACGGGCCGACGGGGTGGTCGGCGTGATCGGGCCATGAACAACTGGCGGCAAGGGCTTGGTCATCGGGTACCTCCTTCGGGCATTTGAAGAAACAAAAAGTTAGCCTATGGCTAACACTCGCAGGCCTAACGTCCCCGCTCACCGGACGCAGACAACCTTTGCATTCTAACGACAGCCTACTATATTCCGGTGCAGCGGGCTTGTTAGGCTGTGCTTGCCTAATACCAATCGCACCTAAAAACGATGAGCTGAGGTACGCTGGGTTG
>JBJTUO010000180.1:0-4376 GCA_046080785.1 Leptolyngbyaceae cyanobacterium
CCATGTCCGATCCGAGAATACTAGAATATCCCTTGACATCTAGGCTCCCACTTAAGGATCGCTTTCCAGGCATAAATTCCGGTCTGCCCGACCGTACTCAAAAACTTACTTTGTTTTCGCCACCGCTTGGTTGGCCTAGCTGTTTAGAGCGCTTTCGCTACCGCTTTGCTTTTTGTTTCCCAGCCAATCGTTCTCTTCCGAGATTTAACGTGCTGGCGGCATTCCAACCTGTAGCAAGCTGATTATACCATTGCAGCGTCCGTTTCCGCTTATCGCTGCAACGGACTTCAGAGGGGATTCCTACATCCCCGCGGATAAATCGCAGGGGCTTTGCAATCCCCTATCAAACTCTCCCCTTTTCGGTAATTAACCTGCATAAGGTATGTAGTTTAAGCCAAGAAGCCCTGGATGGGCTAGGAGTCAGGAGTTCAAGGAGTCAGGAGTTCAAGGAGTCAGGAGTTCAAGGAGTCAGGAGTTCAAGGAGTCAGGAGTTCAAGGAGTCAGGAGTTAGGCAAATTGTTAAATTCTGGATTTTGGATTTTGGATTTTGGCTTCTGGATTCTGAATTCTGGATTCTGAATTCTGGCTTCTGGCTTCTGGCTTCTGGCTTCTGGCTTCTATTGCGGGGATAACGCTTCGCCTTGAGGACTACGCCTATCTTTAAAGAGGGTTTTTGGAGATTTAGAGTCCTTGCCCAGCTAACATGATACACTTGTATTACAAGAAGAATTTAGATAGCTATTGACAACTCGCCCCCCTGATTGCGTAAACTGCCAGTCAAATCGAGAGGAACTGCCATGACGGTTGAGCAGACCACCCAACTGATTCAACTCATTTTGAACGCTGTGTTGCTGACCATGGCCTGCGCTTTGATGTATAGCCGGGTTTCTGTTTTACATGGGGCTATTGGCGATCGCCGCCAGGAGATTAGCCATCAGTTTACTGACTTGCTAGGGGCTACAGTAGATTTACGCCATGAGCGGCTGACCAGCTTAAAAAAGCAGATGCGCTACTTGCAGCAACGACATCGTCTCACGCACTACAGCTTACTGGCTGTAAATTATGCCCTTTTCTTTGCCGTGATCAGCACCTTTACCCTGGCCCTCCGATCGCTGATTAATCTAGAAATTCTCATCCCCCTGGCTCTGGCTTTGTTTGTGGTTGGCATTGTCGGGCTGCTGGCAGGAGTTGGCCTTATTTTGATTGATCTCCATAGCGCTGATCGGGCCCTGTGGCCAGAAGCAGCCAGCTTTTTAAGTACCAACTGGCTAGAAGACCGGGTTCGCCCCAATCCTAAGGTCACTTCCCTACCTGCCCCTCTGAGATCGGGCCGTGAAGTTGCCAGTCGGCGTCACCCAACCGATCGGGATCGGGTTAAAAGGGCTTGAAGCAAGGGGTGATCAGCAAGGATGGGAGGGGAAATAATTAATTCAGTCATAGGTTCGGGCTGGGGTTGGTGGTCGGGTAAGGCCAATCGGTGACTACCCGTTCGATTAGATTTTGACGGCGTAGCTGGTGGAAGAGACGAGGTATTTTTCAATGCTGGTCGCCAGATACAAGAATGATCTGCTGAAATTCTACTGGATTGAATCCAGATTTAATGTACTAGAATCTGGGCGTTATAGCAGAAAAGGGTCAGGGCGGGCTGAGTAGATACTATATTATTACTGATTCAACTGGTCGCCTCAGCGATCGCCGAGTTTCAGGGCCATATCCAAAACGGACGACTAGATCTGGCCTGAGATCACCAATGCCAAAATAGGTCGCGAATTGTGAACGTAATGATGAAACCTCAACTGGCTGGTTCAAGAAAGCATTTTTGATGCCTAATGCAGTTGATTGTAAAGCGAAACGTTCATAACATTGTCCTGTTTCAACCCAATGTTCCTTATCGTTACGCTCAGACACAAATATAGCAATGCCCGCAGAGCTACGAATTTGCTTAGCATATTTATCGTTTTCACTCTTGGTTGTAAAAAATAAATTTAACAATCGCATCCCCAACCAACGAGGAACAATAGGATTGCCTGACGAACCAGCAAATAGTCCATCTCTTTTATTTAAAACTTCGTCATAGCTGAATCTAATCCAAGCTTTCAGTTCTTCAACAAAGGCTCGATCATTCATCTGCACTGTATTACCCTGGACAACATACTCCAGAATGTTATCAATTTGCTGTTTTTCAGTGATTAATAATATCCTAACTCTATCCCCCTGCCCTGCCGCTTCAAGGGAGGCTAAGTCAGAACTGTTTAATTTTTTACCGTCATACTCGACTCTACTACATTGACGCTGAGGAATCGCATTAAAAAGGTCAGAAGATATTACTTTTGAGGGTTCTAAGTTGACTGCCACCCGATCATTGATAGCATCGAAATGTACAGTTCCGTGCTTACCAAATGCCTGTGCCGCTTGAATCAAATTTTCGGCAGCGCAGCCTAAACTGACAAACAAATGATGGTCATCCTGATCAACAGCAGGGCATCTCCGCGTCCAGTCTGGCAAAATTGAGATGGTTTGATCTGCGATCGCAAATTTCCAGCACTGAGTATTATGACTCGATGCAGCCAGGGTAGCGTAGCGTACCAGTTCATGATTAACTCCTAGCAAGTCGAACGTTGAGTGATCTGAGGTATGTCGCCAAGTATCACGAACAGCAATGTTATATCGATCGTTAGCGTGATCAGCGGTTTCTTTGTATACCATTGCTCCTCCTGTTAGGGCAGTAAGACTTAAAATAATTTGTCTTCGACTTGGCATCAGTCACCCCTCAGTCTGACACGTGGAGTGCCACCCTACGGATTTTTGCAGCGATGAAGGGGGATAACATTAACCAGACTAAACCAATAGGCATTAAGCCACCTTGCAACACATTATAGTCAGCACTGATTTGTTGCCATGAATAGCCTAAAACAAAGAGACCCAAACACATTTCAAATACAACGGTTAGCAGTAACCACAGGATGCCAATGCCCAACAGTTGGGGAACCTGCGATGTATGAAGCCATCGGATAGATAACGTGGCAATCACTAATATCAATACTGAACCAGTAACAAATGAAACTTGATGAGCAAGAGGATCACCCAGCAATGGCACTAGCCAAAAGATTCGAGCAGCACCGTTTAGGCTCTCAATAAAAATAAACACGAACCAAATCACAATGCTTTTCAGGATGATCATGGTCATATGTCACGTCCTTACAACCAAAGTGTCCTCTAGATATGAGAGTAAAACTAAAAACTGAGGAACTTGTGAGGCATTCTCGGCATGTAATTTAAGCTAGGAAACCCTGGATAGACTAGAAGTCAGGAAGAAATGAGAGAAGGAAGCAGGAGTTGGCCAAGCTGTTAGACTCTGACTCCTGAATTCTGGATTCTGACTCCTGGGATGCAAAGGATTCAGGATAAGTAGTTGGACGCTATTGAATACACCCCCTGTAGTCCCCCTTTGTAAGGCAGAGCTGATTCATTGAAAGAAGGAAAATAATCGATGCACATCATGGGCTAAATATCGGATGGCTTTGGTAATCGAGTCAAAACCTGCCTGACGAAACAAATTCACAACAATGGTTCGCACTATGGCAAAGTTGAGTAAAGCATAACCATCACATAACGGAGCGCTGTCCTCGGCAAGCACCACATCTTTGGGCCAATGCAAGCGATTTTCGATGTGCCAGTGCTGGCGGATCCGTTCAGCAAAGCCTGCTGCATCCAAACTCAGAGAACTGATGTAGAACATCGTTTCAGTATAGGGTTTGCCAGAGCGAGTACCAGAGCGTTCCACCCGTACCAGATGTTGCACTCCACGCCAAGTTGGGTCGATGCCATCAACCTTATCCAACACACTCACTGTCCGCTGCGTTTCTCGGTCACGGGTTTGTTCAAACTCAGTATCCACACTTTGGGCACTAGTTGTTTGCTCAAACTGCTGTTTGAGATACTCGAACAAGGTGGGTTGATTTGCTTTAACAGTAATCACATAGTCATTGTTACTGTCGATAATTTGCTCAATTGTTTTTTTGGGCATGCAACGCATCCATTGTGAAGCAAACATTATGCAATCCCAACACCAGCGGGTATCGGGGCTGGGTGCGAAAGTCGGGAACCTGTTGGAGATAATGGATTAAACTCATTGCTAGTCTAGCCAAAAGAATCACTGTTTTTTCATTATCTTTTTTCTACGGACAATGAACTAGCCCTGCCCCCAAGTACAGGGCGTCGAGCACTCGTTTCAGAATCATGGCTTTCACCGTCACTCCTGGGCTAATTTGCTCTCGCGGGTCTTCGCCCAAATGTTGGTTGATCTGCTCTACGATCTCTAATTCATCTATCAATCCGGCAACGATGCCGAGATGATCCAGGTTCTGCACAATCAG
>JBJTUO010000181.1:0-8913 GCA_046080785.1 Leptolyngbyaceae cyanobacterium
GGGGGCATTATTGTATGCCACTGATCAGGATGATTTGATTGTCACCATTGGGCTGGAGGATACGGTGATCGTCCGGGATGGGAAAGTCACTTTGATTGCGAAAAAAGACCGGACTCAGGACATCAAGCAGGTGTTGAAAGAGATTCAATCAGACCCCCAATTTAGGGATTTGCTGTAGGCTCTACGGCTATCACCGCAAGGCGGGACGAAAAGGAACACAGTTCCTTTTCGTATCCTTTAGTTTCTCCCGCTTTAAGTGGATACCCAGATCTACACCAGCAAGATGAGTTGGCAGGTTAGGCTTCCAGTCCGCTGTTCTTCCCTGTCACAGGGAAGCTGAACTATTTGGTTTTTCAATTGAGCTAAATAATTGAGCCTCGGCAACAAAAGTTTTACTGGCGACCTGAGCGAGAGGGATTAGAGGGCCGTACTCTACGTGATAGTCTGAGTGTCGGGAGCATATTGCCAAACATAACTAAATTATTGGACTGAGAAATGGGAGAGTCAAAACGTCGTAAAGAAGCACTGGGAGAAAAGTATGGCCAGGAAGAGTGGGTTGCCTCATGGCTACCCCTTACCAAGAGCCAGGCTAGCCAGTTTATGAAGTGGTCTACCCGTGGCACATGGGTGGGCATTGCCCTGCTAGCAATTTACTGGGTCACGATTCGGTTTATTGGCCCTGCTTTTGGGTGGTGGCAAATCAACTGACAACAGCAGTGTTGCCAAACTTGCGATGCACATCTGCATTCAGCAAAATCTATAGCTGCCTAGCAGACCTCGCATCCTCCTCGTCTCCTGCATTTTATCCGGAAATGAGGGCTGAAGAAGCGAAGAAAACTAGTAGAAAGAGTGTTTAGGTTTGAAAATCGTACTAATTGATACGAACAAGATCCAGAAATTCGTTACCTTAGTGGAGGGTTTACTACTCTAAATTCTGAGTATTAAATTCTATTAATTGGATCATCTCACTTCTTGAGTAGGGGATAAAGCGGCAAATTCTTAAAAAAATATTAAAATGGTTTAGAATTTGGTGTAATGATAGGAGGCCAACCGTGTTTCTTAGACTTGCAGAGCAGCACCGACAATTTGTTCAAGACCTGGTCATGAATCTCCAGGCTCTTGCCACAGTGTTGGAACAGAAGGGATATCTTGCCTCTTGTTACACTTGTGGTGGCCAAATGAATAGCGCCTCATTTATGGTCAGCCTAGCTGACAGTCATCTGATTCGGTTTTTGGTCTCCGACTATGGCATCACTTGGACTGAAATGCGCGACGATCGGGAGTTGATGAAACTGGAAGGGGCAGAGGCGATTAGTCAACTCCAGGAGTTAGCCAATCTGGTTAAGTTCCAGGTTGCCCCTCCCCTCTATACTTCGATAGTTACCACCTAGGCTTTTTTTGGCATGGCTGGTTCCAGCGATGAAAAGGGTGCTGGATGCTTAAACCTTCGTTTCAATTTATTCTGCTTTTCAGTAACGCCCTTTTTCCAGTCTGACGCTCCAGGCCTGTTTAATTGACAAGGGCGCATTTATGACTCTGATTACCGTTCGACCTGAAGGGCTTTATTGCGAGGCGGGCGGTTTTTTTATTGACCCCTGGCGGCCTGTTGATCTAGCACTGATTACCCACGCCCATGCTGACCATGCTCGCAGTGGGTCTCGCCAATACCTGGCGACCCAGGTATCTGGGGATATTCTTAGAAATCGTCTGGGGCGAGATATTGCCTTACAAGGGGTAGCTTATGGCGTCCCCCTTCGGCTGGGAGAGACCTGGGTTTCCTTTCATCCCGCAGGGCATGTGTTGGGGTCTGCCCAAATTCGAGTGGAATATCGGGATCAGGTATGGGTAATCTCAGGCGATTACAAACGGTGTGCCGATCCTACCTGCGATCTCTTTGAAGTGGTGCCCTGTGACACCTTTATTAGTGAAGCCACCTTTGGGTTGCCTATCTATCGTTGGCATCCAGGGCATGAAACCTGTCAGCATATTTACGAATGGTGGCAGGCAGAGAGCGATCGCCCTTCCCTCCTGTTTTGTTATGCCTTTGGTAAGGCCCAACGAATTTTGAGTGAGTTAACCCAGTTCACCGATCGCCCCTTGTATGTCCATGGTGCCATCCAGTCCCTCACCGCCATCTACCGTCAGCTAGGGGTCAAAATGGTAGAAACCATTGCCACATCGGAGATGCCCCGCAACTATAAATTTCAGGGAGATCTAGTACTGGCACCTCCCGCTGCCCACCGATCAGCCTGGATGAAGCGGTTTCCCCAACCCCAAACAGCCTTTGCCTCTGGGTGGATGGCCGTGCGAGGCGCACGACGACGCCAGGGCTATGAACGAGGTTTTATTCTGTCTGACCATGCAGACTGGCATGGATTGGTTAACACCGTCTTGCAAACCGGAGCCACAACCGTTTACGTCACCCATGGCCAAACTGATGTGTTATCTCGCTACTTGAGAGAAACCTACGACTTGCAAGCCCATCCCTTAATCACTTTGTTTGAAGGAGAGAGTGACCATTAAATGGGGGGGAGGGGATAGTGATTCACCTGCTTGACTCGAAACACAATTTATATTACTCTGCGAATATTCTGTGGTTGGAGTTTAGACTATATTCTGAAAATCACTACTTATAGTGTTAGTTTTCAGAATCCTTAAGTAGAAGGCACTGTCCACGGCGTTAGTTTAAACAAAGGTTCCGCAGAACTTCATCTCTAAAGTTCAATTATTGTGGCCACTCAAATGAATCAGTAGTGTATGTACTGGTTGATTCATCACTTAATCAAGTCGGAGATTGATCATGATAAAAATCAACATAGTGTTGTTGGCAACAACTTGTTTGTTGACCGTTGCTCCTACGGCAATCTATGCTCAGCAGCCCCAAGTTGACAGTTCAGTGACTCGAACTGAAGGTAATAGACCGGGGGCTGTGATAGAAAGATCTGTTGATATTCAGGCAAAGGTTGTACAGGTTGATTACACAAAGCGTGAAATCTCCTTGCAATCCGTCAGTGGCCGGGGAAAAGTTGTCACTCTCAAGGTTGGCGATGGGGTTACTAAGCTCAATGAAATTAAACCAGGCGATCTAGTCAAAGTAAGCGTTACGGAGACCTTTGCTATTACAGTAGCGGCCCCTGGCGCAACATCTGCCCCAGCAGCAGGTGTAACCAGTCAAACGACTCCAGATGGAAGAACGGTGACGGCGGCAGAACGAACTTCTGCGCTGGTCTCAGCGATCGACTATCAAAAACGAGAAGTGACGCTTCAGTTCAATAATGGTAAATCTCAAACGTTTAAGGTCGGCCCCGATGTAACCCGTTTCAATGAAATTAAACAAGGCGACGTGGTCTTGATGAGCTATACGGTAGGGGTTGCCGCCGCTGTTTCTAAACAGTAGAGTAACCATAATGATTGAGGTGAGCCACCGCAGGTTGCTTTTGATGCCCACAAAAAAACTTTCGGCGGTCGGCTCCAAACTCCTTCGGAGAGGCTACGTCAACGACTTGTTATTTCGCTTGGCAGTTGCATTTCGTTTACTTTGCAATTATATGCAATACCTCGATCCAGATTTTAGTCAGAGGAGTGTGGAGTCGCCGGTGAGATACCACTCTAGTGAAGCTAGAACTCTAACCGATAGCCGTCAACCAGCATTGGAACCGTTTTAGGTGGGCAGTTTGCCTGGATCGGTCGCCCATAAAAAAATTATACCATTGACGAAAATTAAAATTAGTTAACTATTTCTGTTATAATCAATTTATCTCTTAGGTTAAAAGCAGGTTAAGATAGCGCTTGACAAATATCTGGCTGTTAAACCCGCTACTGCACCACAAAGTTCGTCAACGCGGACTCAATAGAAATCAAGGCTTTCAGTAGTAACCTGCATCGTCAGGTTTTCTCTATATAGTCGCGGCTTCAAGTGCTAGGGGGGCAGTGAGACAGGGATCTAAAACATCCTCTAAGACTTTTGCAGGCTAATTTTTAGTATTGATAATCTTTGATTGAACGGAAATAAGGAGGTTTACGATGCGAAAAGCTGATTTTCTGTATTCTAAGGTTCCGTATCGGGGTAACTTTAAGCCAGAAAATCTAATATTTAACGCAAATCTGCAAGAGTTTTCGCAGCGAGTTACTTATATTTGCAATCTTGAGAGTAACGGCAAATTAACCCCTGAGGAGTCTTACCGGCAGATTAAGACTTTATGGAAGCAGTTAAAGAAGAGTAAGCAAGAACTAGGGATTGGCAAGCGGCCTCCGACCTGATCCAAATGACAACAGCTGACTCAAGCAGCAGATGAAAGAGATTGGTAGTTATTAATTACTGAATGGTAATACCTTTGAAGCTGCTGGGTCGCTGCTGCCCATCCCCATCGTTCTGCCTCTTGTCGAGCATTACTACGAAGTTGCTCTCTCTCTTGAGAATTTTCTAACAACCGCTGGGTAGCTTTGATCGCACCTTCCGAGTCTGCTGGATCAAATAAATAACCATTCACCCCGTCGGTGACAATGTCGGGAATCCCTCCAGAGCGGGCTGCAACGACTGGGCAACCAGCAGCCATTGCTTCTAACAGCACTAAACCAAGTGTTTCAGTGCGAGAAGGAAAGATAAAGGCATCCGCAGAAGCAAAAGCAGCACCTAGATCAGTACCTTGCAGATAGCCCACGAAGTGGGTAAGGGTATCAGCAAAGTGTTTTTCTAGAGCCTGTCGATGGGGGCCATCCCCCACCAGAGCTAGGCGGGCGTTGGGAATGGACTCCAAAACAGGCTTAATTTGCTCAATTTCTTTTTCGGCAGAGAGGCGACCGACGTAGAGTAATAGCGGGGCATGAGGGTGCCCCTGGGTCAGGTGCGATCGCATGGTTGAGCAAGCTAGATCTGGCTGGAAAGATTCGGTATCGACACCCCGCTGCCACAGCGCTGTGCGCTCAATACCGTGATCGGACAGAGCCTGCATCATAGCGGTGGAAGTACAGAGGTTAATAGAAGCCTGGTTATGGGCCGTTTTCAATAATTCCCAAAGCAAGCCTTCTAACATCCCCAGCCCATAGTGTTGCAAATACTCTGGCAAATGGGTGTGATAGGACGCCACTAAGGGAATGTTGAGAGCCCTAGCATAGTAAATGCCGGCTAACCCCAACACCGCAGGATTAACGACATGAATAATGTCTGGTTGAAATAGCTGCAATGCCTGCCGAATAGAGGGGCGAGGGAGAGCCAGCTTTAGTTCTGGATAGAGGGGCAAGGGAAAGGAAGATAGCCCAAAAATTTGAGCACCTCTATGTTCTTTTAAGCCTCCATCGGGAGCAAAGACCATCACCTGGTCATCCATCCGTTGAAGGTGATCGACGGTATGGCGCAGACGCGTAACAATGCCATCTACCTTGGGTAGAAAAGTTTCAGTAAAGAGAGCGATACGCATAAATAACTGCTAATTGAACTGTCTTACCGCTGCCACTTAACTTTAGGAAGTACCTGGGACACATCAACCCGATGCTTATACTTCAGGGCAAAGTTCATTAAAGAGTCAAGCAGCGAATCGGACAGGTAATGGGGCTGCAGGCCTAAATTGATCAGGTTGGTATTTTTGGCATTGAAGTAGTGTTCCTCTTTTTCAATCCGGGGATTGTCAAAATTTTTAACTTCAACTTTTAAGCCCATGGCCGACCCAGCTTTTTGCACCTGGTGGGCCAGATCTGCCACACTAAATAACTCGGTAAATTGGTTAAAGACGCGAAACTCACCCGGTTGGGCGGGGTTAGCGATCGCCAGTTCCATACACTGCACAGTGTCCCGAATATCTAAAAAGCCACGGGTTTGACCACCCTTGCCATAGACAGTCAGGGGATGACCAATGGCAGCCTGAATACAGAAGCGATTCAGGGCTGTACCAAACACCCCATCATAATCCAGGCGATTGATCAGCATTTCGTCCATGCCAGTCTCTTCGGTCAAAACCCCGTAAACGACCCCTTGATTTAGGTCGGTAGCTCGTAACCCCCAAATGCGACAGGCAAAGTGGATGTTGTGAGAATCATGCACCTTACTCAGGTGATACATACTACCCGGTTGTTTGGGATAGGGCAGGGTATCTTTACGACCGTTATGCTCGATCGTGATGTAGCCTTCTTCAATATCAATATTGGGGGTGCCATACTCACCCATGGTTCCCAATTTAACCAAATGGCAGTCGGGAAACTCTTCTTTCATGGCATAGAGCAAATTCAGGGTGCCAACAACATTGTTGACCTGTGTCATTACCGCATGCTCTCGATCGATCATGGAAAAGGGAGCCGATCGCTGCTCACCAAAATGGACAATCGTATCGGGTTGAAATTGTCGGAGAGATTTAATTAAAAAGTCGTAGTTCGTGATGTCTCCAATGAATAGATCGATAGATTTTCCTGTCAGGTCGCGCCATCGCTGAATCCGCTGATGGATAGGGGTGATCGGGGTAAGGGTATCAGAACATAATTCCATATCCCAATGCCGCCGCACCAGGCTATCTAAAATGCCAACTTCATACCCCCGATTAGAAAGATAGAGTGCCGTTGCCCAACCGCAGTAGCCGTCACCACCAATAACGAGAACTTTCATCTCACCAAACCATGCATGCAGATACTCGCTCAATCTACCAGGTTTTGCACCCTCATGAACAATCAGATTTTCTGGGAGAAAGAATATGGTTTGGACGGCTGATGTTCTGGGTGGGAAAAATCCTTGGAGTGCAAGACAGGAAATTGAGCGTTGCTCAAAAGCAGTATGAATCGAAACGAAGTTTCGAGCATACAGCACTTTTTTCATACCCAGAATCAGCAACACCGGAAACTGAATTTAAGGTTTCTCTGCCAACCATGCTCGTAGGGTTCGTAGAGCGCTCATTAGACCTAGGGTGTCACTTTGATCGATAAATAGGCGAATTTGCCCGACAGGTAGAAAGGGAAATGCATATCCCGTTTGAGCTTCATAGTAACGATCAGACTCCAGACAAAAGATTTGAAACAGCCCCTTGAAGAAGTCTTCTCCTGGTTTGCTGACATAACGCCAGACTTCGGGAATGCCCATTGCCGCGTAGAGAGGAAACTTTTCGATCGCGCTTTTATTTAAACTCACCTCCAAGATTAAATCAGGGGAGGGGTCTACCATTAAATCAATCCGGGAGTGTGCCTTCATCCTATGGGCCTGTTGAATGTAATAAGCCGTATCCGGCTCAGTGCCCAATTGCAAATCCGATCGCTTCAAAGTAGGAGCCTCAAACCCTTCCACAGCTAGGTTCATTTCATCAGCTAAAACCAGGATGAAAGACTCTACCAATTTGTGACAGCGCCCATGTTCTTCCAGGGGGGTCATCATCTCTAGCTGACCATGGCTGTAAGTTAGGCGAGCCTTGCGGTCGCGATTCAAATCAGACAGTAAGGCCTCATACTGCTGCCAGTTAACATTTTCAAGCACCAGTCGCTTTTCACTAGGAGGTGGGCCTTTTGGCATGTGTTTTCCTCACTTGATAGAACCCCTTTTTTCATTAACGCACCTTTGGAGGCCGCTGCAATCACTTCGACAGGATCTGGAATTCCTGTAAGGCTGGCAGGAAATTGCTGTTTTCATGCCCTGATCGGCTCAACTTGATCAGGGCAAATCGTTGCAGCGGTGACAGATTTGCCCACATCGTTAGAGTGATTGGAACTTGCAGTGCTGCCGCCTTTTGCTGCACAGATGCTGGAATACTTTGATTATTCAACCAGGCAGGGGCCAGGTCTACTGCCAAATCAGCAACTTCGGTATGGGTTCGTTGCCAAATCATCTGTTGCAAGGTCATCCGGTACTGCTGGATATCCAAATCACTCTCGCAGGGGAGATCAACTAACTGTTGGCGATCGTCCTGGGTTAAATGGTTCCACTGGGCTAATTTCAACTTCATGCCACAGGTATCTAGCTTAAACCTTACCTGCATAGGAATACAGCGAAGCGATTCAACAAAATCAGCCTCAAACTGGAAAAACTGGGGCATGGTGTAACTCTAATGAAATTAGCAAGGTTGTCAGGAGAGAGTATCGTTGCCAGTTGTCAGTTTATGGCATTTGACAACAAATGCCCTACTTTAAGGCCCCCCTTTCCGGTTAACCCGTTTAATAATCCAATAACTGGCTGCTAAGGCAAAAATAGCTACGGCCAGTGCAATCAAATCTAACGGCCCCTTCTTTTCTAGATCAAGGATGATAATTTTTCGAGCTACGGCGATCAGCGAGGTCACAATCACTAACTCCACCTGAACGACATGCTTTCTCAGGTAAGCTGTGATGTTTTCCAAGATTTCTAGGGCGATCAAAACATTTAAAAACAGGCCAAAAACATTAAACAGCCCATTGGTGAACTGACCAAAGGTTGGCCTGCTAATTTCTGGCAGGATAAAATCTTTGACCAAATAAATACTGAGGTCATAAACAGCCGCCAGGATCACTAACACCATGGCCACAGAGAGAATCTTGGAAACCAGCCCCTCTATCTGCTCCAGACGGTGCAAAAAGTAATCGTCGCTAAATGCTTTTCTCAAATACTGTAGAAATCTTTGCAAACCCCTAACCGCTACTCAACTTCTAGACGATTTGAGCATACTCAATTCCATGGTACCTGCGCAAATAGTTTGTGCTGCTCAACAATACTTAAGAGAGTCTATAGCAAACGTGACATATCCTACTAGCTTGCCTACCCGACGCTGATTGCAAGCAATACAGCGTGGGCTTCCAAGCTTTCGGCTACACAGCTCACAGGCTGGGCAACCCCATCGCCTCCCTATGCGTTGTTTAGACTCCGCGTGATGACCCACCGCAGAGTATTAATTTTTGGTTTGATGCGGCATCACCTTGCAGCTATCCGACTAGCGCAACTCCGCCCAATTGAATGAGTCTTGTACTCTTGGG
>JBJTUO010000182.1:0-26582 GCA_046080785.1 Leptolyngbyaceae cyanobacterium
TGGAGGTGGGAGATAGTGTGCAGGCAATTTTTGGGCCCCGCTCAGAAAACCTGAAGACCGACATGCTTGACTATCTGAAAGTGGCTGGCCCAGAGGCCGATGGTGCTGATTTACCCAGATCTGCCGCTGGGCCTACTGTTGGTAAAAGGGCTGAAACTGCCGCCCTGAACCAATTTCCAGAGACGTGCCATCAAGTGCAAAAGATATTAGCAGCCCTGGGGGGCATTGGCAATGTGCAGCAGGTGGAATCTGTAGCCCTGACCCGTCTGCGTCTGCAATTAGTCAACGATGCAGCGGTGAATGATGCGGCGCTGCAAGCCGCCGGGGTAGAGGGGGTGGTGCGGTTTCCCGATCGCTACTACCATCTGATCGTGGGGCAACGTGCAGAGCAATATGCCAGAGAAATGAAACAACAACTAGCAAGGTGATTACTCGGCAACCTTGCACTGCTGTCAACAATTTGCCCTGCAATAAATCTCTTTATTTGCGTAATCATGGGCAGTAAAAAATACTTATTTGTCATTTTGACTACCCAGAGCTTTCTAGCAAGTCAGTATAAATCTGAGGAAAGAACCCTAATAGGTGCAGAATCTTCTCCTGGAGTGGGGTCAAGGTAGGGAGCTGCCCTCAACTTCAAAGCAAGTCAATATATCGGGACTTCTAGGACTTTTCTGCCCCACTAAGGGATTCAAGTACGGTGATTTGGAACGAAGCAACCTTCTGTTTGTTCTCAGGAAACGGAGTCGGTGCCAAGCAAGCTGCCCACAGGGAGGTCGCAAGCCAGGAACGGGAAAACTACTACTTCAGGCAGTTGCTATGATCTTGAAGGGTATACACATATTTCCGTATCTTCTGCTACATTCCGAATTTGGAATTGCTGGTTAGATAAAAACTCCCTATAAATCGTGCTAAGACAGCGCATAGTCCAGATCCGCTTGCAAATCATCCATATGCTCAATGCCAACAGAGAGGCGCACCAGATTATCTTTAATGCCGCGCTTCAGCCGTTCCTCTAACGGCAAAGCCCCGTGGGTCATCTTTGCCGGGTAGCAGAGTAAGGACTCAACACCTCCCAGGCTTTCCGCCAGCGAGATCACCTGTAACCGGGATGCAAATCGTTCTACTTCTGCGAGTCCGCCCTGAATTTCCAGACTGATCATGCCCCCAAAGCCAGACATTTGTTGTTTCGCCAGGTTGTGTTGGGGATGTTGGGGCAATCCTGGGTAATAAATCTCAGCCACCTTCGGATGCTGCTCTAGAAATTTTGCCAGGGCGATCGCGTTTTTCTCATGTTCCCGCATCCGCACCGCCAGGGTTTTGATGCCCCGCAGTACCAACCAGCTATCAAAGGGACTGGGGACTGATCCGATCGCGTTCTGATAGAATCGCAGGCGTTCATACAGTTGCTCATTCGACGTAATCACCGCTCCCCCAATAATGTCGCTATGACCTCCCAGATACTTGGTGGTGCTGTGAACCACAATATCCGCACCCAGTTTCAGGGGACGCTGAAAGTAAGGACTGGCAAAGGTGTTATCCACAACAAGAATGAGGTTGTGGGCTTTCGCGAGTTGAGCGATCGCCGTAATATCAACCAGCTTTAATAGGGGATTGGTAGGAGTTTCTAGCCAGATTAGTTTCGTATTCGGTTGAATGGCCTGAGCGAAGTCATCGATGCGATCGATGTCCACATAAGTTGTACTCACTCCCCAATTGCTGACGACTTTTTCTAGCAAGCGGTAGGTGCCGCCATACAAATCATCTCCAGCAACAATGTGATCACCCTGTTTGAGTAAGCTGAGTACGGTGGTGGTGGCTGCCAGACCAGAGGCAAACGCCAGTCCATACTGCCCACCTTCGATCGCGGCGAGGGCCGTTTCCAGGGCCGCACGGGTAGGGTTACCAGTGCGGGAGTATTCAAAGCCTTTGTGTTGCCCAATCCCATCCTGCTGATAGGTGGATGTCATGTAAATGGGCACAATCACGGCACCTGTTTGCGGATCGGGAGCTTGTCCTTCATGAATGGCTTTGGTTTCAAATTCCATGGGTTATCCTTCCTGATGTTCAGTGTGATGAATCCAGTAGCGAATCAGATCCGCGCGGGTAATTAATCCAATCGGGATAGCCTGCCGCTTGACGATGATGCCTGTGGTTCCTGATAGCAACACCCGGTAGGCTTCAGAAATATCGATCGCTTCATCCAGGCTGGGTAGGGGTTGTCCCATGACAGCGGAAACCTCCTGATTCGAGAAATTAATTCCTTCATGCAACAGTTTCATCAGCAGGGCTTCATTCACGCTGCCAACAACGTCGTGGTGGTCAATCACAGGTAATTGAGAAATATTCAACTGTTGCAACAGATCGATCGCCTGACTCAAGGTGTCCCGTGGACTGACGGAAACCAACGATGGAAAATCAGTTTTTTCCTGCAAGATAGTACCCAACTGAATGGGCTTCACACTGGGTCCTTCCCAAAAACCGTTTTCCTGCATCCAGGTGTCGGAGTACACCTTGTTGATGTAGTTGCGCCCCGTATCGGATAGCAGCGCCACAATATACTTCGGTTCCGTTAGTCGGGCCGCATACTTGAGGGCTGCCGCGACTGCCGTTCCTGCCGATCCACCAACCAGTAATCCTTCTTCCCGCGCCAATCGTCGAGCCGTATTAAAGGATTCTTTGTCACTCACCCGGATCATTTCATCCACCAACTGGCGGGCAAAGGTTTTGGGAATAAAATCTTCGCCAATCCCCTCCACCTTGTAGGATTTCGGGCTATCTCCCGACAGAATCGACCCCTCCGGGTCAGCGCCAACCACGACAATGCTTGGATTCTGCTCTTTCAAATACTTCGCCACTCCAGAAATGGTTCCCCCGGTTCCCATTCCGGCTACAAACACCTCCACCTTCCCGTCACTGTCTGCCCAGATTTCCGGCCCAGTGGTTAAGTAATGAGCCAGGGGATTATTGGGATTCTCAAACTGGTGGGGGCGAAACGCACCGGGAATTTCTCTCGCCAGCCGCTCCGCCACGCCGTTATAGCTTTCTGGCGAATCGGGAGCCACGGATGTTGGCGTAATTACTACTTCTGCACCGTAAGCTTTGAGCAGGTTGATTTTTTCCTGGCTCATCTTATCCGGTAGAACGAAGATACAGCGATACTTTTTGACCGCCGCAATTTGCGCCAATCCCACTCCTGTATTGCCCGCCGTCGCTTCAATGATGGTTCCCCCCGGTTGCAACTTCCCATTTTTTTCCGCTGCCTCAATCATGGCCAGGGCAATCCGGTCTTTTGTACTCCCACCTGGATTTAGAAACTCTGCCTTGCCATAGATCGTTGAAGCCACGCCCTGGCTCAAGACATTGAAACGGATCAGAGGCGTTTTGCCGATCGCTTGCAAAATATGATCATGGGCTGCCATGACTAACCCTCACAGTACAAAAGGGATTTGGGGGACATCTTCCTACCAATACAATCTGGTAAAATACGCCTTATCTACCGATATTACGTACTTTATTGTCCCATCATACCCTACCACCACCGCGATGAAACTTTACTACGTCACTTTGAATAATTCGGACGAGGCGGAGCAAGTTGGGCGATCGCTCCTCGAAAAACGGTTAGCTGTTTGTGTCAACTGGTTCTCCATTACCTGTGCCTACCGCTGG
Organism: Leptolyngbyaceae cyanobacterium; assembly: GCA_046080785.1. Classification (GTDB taxonomy): domain Bacteria; phylum Cyanobacteriota; class Cyanobacteriia; order Leptolyngbyales; family Leptolyngbyaceae; genus JBJTUO01. The sequence continues at coordinate 3,667 of JBJTUO010000182.1, forward strand.
GAAGGGGAGATTACCCAGGAACCGGAAGTTGCCCTGCTGATTAAAACACAATCCGGGCTGCAGGCAGAGATTGAACAGGCGATTCGGGAGCCCATTTCCTACACCAATTTCATTGCCGAGATCACATCCAGTCATGTGAATCAAGACTTCCTCATCTGACTCAATCAGGAAGTTCCCGCTCCAGCCCTGCATACCAGTGCATAGATCCTGATTGAATCCCTTCAAATTCTTGCGTAGCAATGACGGCTAGGACAATAATGCGATCGCAAACACCTGGGAGATCACACTATGGCAACTTTGCGGTTAGACAATGGCATGATTCTGACAGACTTGCAAAGCATTGCGGCTGAACTGGCACCCCTGCAGATTCAATTGAATCGTTGGCCGGTTGGTGATGATGCTCGCCTGCTTCAACTGTTGGTTCAAGAGCAATTAGCCGATTCTGAAAAGGAACAGGTGCTGACTGGACTGGACGGCTATTTTCATCAGCTTCAACAAACCGCAGCTTATCAATCGCGGGATCTAATTGTGCTCCATCCCGCCACTCCAAATCTGGATGACCTGCTAGCGAAGTTCAATCGCATTCATATCCATGTGGATGACGAGGTGCGATACATCCTGAATGGGGCCGGAGTGTTTGGGTTTGTTCGTCCCGATCTCAGTCAGGTGGAATTAACGGTAGAAGCAGAAGAATACATTAATGTCCCTGCCGGAACCGAACACTGGTTTTACCTGACTCCCCAAAGTCGCATTAAAGCCATTCGCTACTTTACCGGCACAGTCGGATCGACTCCCCAGTACACTGGAACCGAAATCCATGCTCGTCCGGTGCTGGCCTGATGCGTCGAATGGTGTTCTGCGATTTTGATGGCACGATTACTGCCACGGAAACCTTTGTGGCGATGTTTAAGGAATTTGCGCCAGAAATTTCCAGTCAGTTACTGCCCCGGATGTATGCCCGCGAACACCGACCTGAACATGGCCCTCTACGCCCCCACCGTGTTTGCCCGCGATCGCCTCGCCGAATACCTGAATCAACACCAAACCCCCTACATCCCCTGGAACGACTTTTTTGATGTCCGAGATCGTCTCCCCCACCTCTTAACCCCTCAATAAACCCCCTCCCCACCCACCCTCGCTTCCCCCTCTCCATCCACTCCTCCACTCCCCCATGCCCCCTCCCGACCCCCGCCAAGATTTAATCGCCGCTGCCAACTTCTTCTACCGCCAGGGTTGGATGTTCGGCACGGCTGGTAATCTTTCAGCCCGCCTACCCGATGGGAGTTTCTGGATTACTGCCAGTGGCAAATCGAAAGGGAATCTGACCCTGGATGACTTAGTTCGAGTTGATCTAGACGGATACATCGAATCTCCTACAAACCTCAAACCATCGGCTGAAACGGCCATCCACCAAACGCTATACCGGCTATTCCCAGAAGCGCAAGCGTGTTATCACGTTCATTCTGTAGAAGCCAATTTGGTGTCCCGGTTCGTAGATGGTGAGTCTTTGTCTCTTCCACCCCTGGAGATGTTAAAAGGATTGGCAGTGTGGGAAGAGAATCCAGGCTGTGCGATCGCAATTTTTCCTAACCACCTAAACGTCAAACAAATCGCAGCCGATATCGATCAGCGCTTTCAAAATGAGCTACCCAAAATTCCTGCATTGCTGATTCGCGACCACGGCCTTACTATTTGGGCTTCGTCAACCGAATCAGCCCGAAATTATGTTGAATTATTAGAGTACATTTTTCGCTATATGATCATCGCTCGTCAAATCAAATTAGGAGATTAAACCGCATGGCTCAATCAACTGTACGGGTCGTCGCTACCCCTAAAGCAAAAATAAATCGCAATGTACTCATGACTATTAAAGCCAAACTGGTGGCGGTGCCAATCCCTGCAAGCTCCGCTGGCAACTCAGGACAGTTTTGACGTATACATTCAGTGAGATGCGGCATCAGGGTATCTACTCCTACTCAACTTTGTGCAAGAAGTTTTGATTAGAGTATTTTACTTCTGATGCTGTGTCTCTCCCCCAAACCCTAAATGCGCCCGATCGCCCCTGTCACCCCATTAGTCCAAAGTTCAGTATCAAACCGTTCCCGTTTTGTTAAGCATCGATCGCAGCACATCAGGAATTCACCTGTTTTTAACCATTTCTTACACTGCTGTTAGTTGGAGCTTAACTACTGGGATTGTAAGGTTATCAATGTTACCTGATTTACATTAGTTTCCGTGTGAGGGTTTGTCATCATGGCATCATCCACAGTGGGTTTACGTCGTGTGGTTGCAACGTCAGTAGTTTCCCTTGCGATCGCCGTTTCCCCAATTTTTACAGCGATCGCCCAAGCTGTTTCTCTGACGGGGGCGGGAGCTACCTTTCCAGTTCCGCTATATGAACGCTATATCAGAGCTTTTCAAACTAAAAATCCAGGCATTAGGGTGAGCTACCAGGGCGTGGGTAGCGGTGCGGGTATTCGTCAGGTGATTGCGGGAGTGGTAGACTTTGGCGGCAGTGACGCTGCTATGACCGATGCTGAGATGGCAAGGGTGAGTCGGGGTGTCCTGTTGGTGCCTACGGCTGGCGGGGCTGTTGCCGTCGTGTATAACCTGCCAGGGGTGTCAAACTTAAAGCTCTCCAGTAGCGTCTTACCTGATATTTTTTCGGGCAAAATTACCCGCTGGAATGATGCTCGGATTGTGGCCGATAACCCAGGGGTAAATTTGCCCAATGCCCCCATTCGTACTGTGGTGCGGGCTGATAGTAGTGGTACAACTTTTATCTTTAGTAATCACTTAAGTGCTGTAAACCCTTACTTTAGAGGGCGGGTTGGTGCTGGTACATCGCCCCGCTGGGCAACTAATCCCATTAAGGGTCGGGGTAACCCCGGGGTGGCAGCCCAGGTGAAAAATACGGCAAACAGCATTGGCTATGTCGAGTTCTCCTACGCCAAGCAAAACAATTTACAGACTGCTGCGATCCAGAATAAGCGCACAGGCGAGTATGTCAAACCATCTTTGCAGACAGCAAATCAGGCCCTGTCTCAAGTCAAGTTTCCTGAAAACTTCCGGGTGTTTGAAGGGAATCCTGCCACAGGCTATCCGATCGTGGGTTTGACCTGGCTCATGGTTTACAAGCAGTACCCCACCAAAGAGCAAGCCAATGCCGTTAAAAAATGGGTGGAGTGGATTTTAACCGAGGGCCAGAATCTCAACGACGATCTGGACTATACGCGGATTCCGTCCAGCACGGCTCAGCGGGCCATCTCAACTGTCAAAAGTCAGGTGGGACCCTAGCCCGTAGACCTTTGTAGGCAATTGGCCTCCGATCGCCAGGACGCCAGTTTTAGTCGTTAGGGGCATCAGGTAAATTTTTGGGCGTGCTGAAAAGCAGGATGAATTGAAACGAAGTTTCAAGCATCCAGCCACCTTTTTATTCCTGGAATCAGCAATGTCAGTTTTTGAGTGTGAGGAGGAGTCAGTGAGTTTATTCAAGTTTTGGCATAGCACCTGGTTGGCTTCGGCATTTTTAGGCGCATTTGCCTTAGCGGCAAATGCATCCGATGCGACCAACATTATGCAACAGGTGACTAACTATACCGAGGAGCAAGCCTCTGAAGTAACCGACACCAGCCTTGACCAGGTGACATCGGTTTCTCAGTTGACGGATGTCAAGCCAACAGACTGGGCGTTTCAGGCGTTGCAATCCCTGGTAGAGCGCTATGGTTGTATTGTGGGCTACCCTGACAAAACCTTTCGGGGCAATAAGGCACTCAGCCGTTATGAGTTTGCCGCAGGTCTGAATGCCTGTATGGATCGGATCAGTGAGTTGATTGCAGCCAGTACCGCAGATCTGGTGAAGCGGGAAGACTTATTGGCGGTGCAACGGTTACAGGAAGAATTTGCCGCCGAGTTGGCCGCGATTCGTGGCACGGTTGACCAATTGGAAGTGCGCACTGCAACCCTGGAGCGGCAACAGTTTTCAGCTACGACCAAGCTCACAGGAGAAGTGATTTTTGATCTAAGTGTGTTGGGGGGGGATGAAGGAGCAATCGGTCGTCGGGTCAGCGAGACCAATACTGGTGCCAATGGTGGAGATGTCAATATCTTTAACCCTGGCAACTCCACCCGGACAGGCCCACCCCCCACCCTTAGCTTAAGTGGCACCAACACAAACAGCACTGTTCGCGACCGGGGTCGGGCAGAAGCCGTGATTCGAGAGGTTTACCGGGTACGAGGGTTGCCCCTCAGCGATGCGACTTTAAACGCAGCACTAAACACCCTGGCTGGCCAGACAGTCAGGGCGGCTAATACCACCAGTCCTCGCTTCAGTCCACCGCGTCCTGACCTGCCAGAGGAAGTCGTGTTTGCTGACCGGGTGCGCTTAAATTTTGACACCAGCTTTAATGGCCGCGATCGCTTGAGAACTCGTCTGGAAGCTGCTAACTTTTCCCCCTACAACCAGGGCAACGGGAGCGGTAACACAGGCACGAATATGACCAGGCTTGGGTTTGACTCAGACACCGGCAACAATGCTGTAAAAATTGATGAATTGTGGTATCGCTTTCCCATTGGTGAGTTGCTGCGCATTCAGGTGGATGCCACCAACGCTGAGTTTCAAGACAGCGTGCTGTATACTTTTAATCCACTGTTTCAAAGTAGTGGGACTGGGGCCATCTCCCGCTTTGGCCGCTTTAGCCCGATTTATCGCTTACCCGGTGACTTGGCATCCGGTGTTGCCTTTAGCTTTAATTTCGCCGAATTCAACAACAAGTTCACCATTGAAGGCGGCTACTATGCCGGGGGGGCCAATGATACTGGCATCCTGTCAAATCCCGCTTTGCCTGCCACCAAAAATGGCCTATTTGACGGGGGCTATGCAGCGCTGGCCCAGTTCATCTTTCGCCCCACGCCCAACTGGGATCTAGGGTTGACCTACGTTAACTCCTACTTCCCTGAAGGCACGGTGAATATCATGCGGAGTACGGGTAGTGATTTATCCCGTCGTCCCTTTGGCAACAACGTTGCCACCGCGGGTAATAGCTTTGGCTTTCAGACCGTATATCGCTTAAGCCCAAGCTTTACTGTCTCCGGTTGGTTTGGCTATACCATTGCCTCCGCCAAGGGCAACCTGGATGCGAACGTTTCCACAGTCCCTGGTGTTCCAGGCACGACCCGGATTCAGGTTGTGGATAACGGCGATAATGCGAATGTGATTTACTGGGGGGCGACTCTGGGGGTTTCAGACCTGTTAAAAGAAGGTTCCTTACTGGGGTTAATCGTGGGGCAACAACCCCGTGTCACCAGCAACGACTCGCTCTATGGGGATGAGAATACTTCTAACTGGCATATTGAAGGGCTATATCGCTTTCCGATTAGCGACAACCTAGATTTAACGCCGGGAGTGCTTGTGATTATTAACCCAGAAAACAATAGCAATAACGGAACTATTGTGGTTGGTACATTACGTGCCACCTTCAAATTCTAGGTTGAATGGGTAGGAACTTTGCTAAGTAAAGTCAAAGTTCCTACCGCCCCTTAATCTACCACACCAATTTTAACAATCGATGCCAAAATCTTCCCAACCTCAGCCCCCACAAATCCCTAGTTTAGCGACCCATTCTTTCGCTCCTACCAGCCAGATTTTAATGGGGGAGAAAGGATCCAGGGGCTTTTTGGAACGGGGGTTTGCTTCCATCGCCCTGGGTGTTGCTTTAGTGGCAGCAGGGGTGTTGCTCTGGATTGGATGGATTATTCTCAGGAAAGCTTTACCAGCTATCCAGCAGTTTGGTGTTGGCTTTTTGACCAGTCAGGATTGGGATGTCGGAGGCTTAACCTTTGGTGCCCTGCCCTATATCTATGGCTCTCTGGTGACCTCGGCCATTGCCCTGCTACTGGCTCTGCCGGTTAGTATTGCCGTTGCCCTGGTAACCGGGGAGAATTTTTTGCCCCCGTGGCTGCGATCGCCCTTGGCTTTTGTGGTGGAGTTGATTGCGGCTATTCCCAGTGTCATTATTGGTCTGTGGGGCATTTTTACCCTGATTCCGGTTTTACAGCCGATTCAACTCTGGCTCTATCAGCACGTTGGCCAAAATCCATGGTTTGGCTATTTCCCTTTCAACTTGATTAGTTCTCTTTTTGGTACAGAGCCCCTTGGCCCCAGTATGTTGGTAGCAGGGGTAATTTTGGCGATTATGATTTTGCCCACGATTTCAGCCATCAGTCGAGAAGTGTTACTGGCGATTCCATCAGAATTGCGCACAGGTTCTGTGGCCTTGGGGGCGACTCGGTGGGAAACAATTTTTCGTGTCTTACTGCCCACTGCCGCTTCTGGCATTTTGGGGGCAGCGATGCTTGGCCTGGGCCGGGCATTGGGTGAAACAATGGCGGTCACCATGGTAATTGGAAATTCCACACTGATCAGCTCATCGTTATTAAACCCCGCCTATACGATTCCCGCCGTCCTGGCCAACGAGTTTGCCGAGGCCTCAGAGGAACTGCATATCGGCGCACTGATGTATCTTGCTCTGATCCTGTTTGGTTTGACTCTGGTTGTGAATATTGCCGCCGTCTGGATCGTTCGAGTTTTGAGTACCAACCAGGGGAGGGCATAACACTCATGCAGGATATTTCGGGCTCATCGGTCGATCTTTCAGCGGATTTATTATTGATTGGCAAGCAACTCAAACAGCCGTTGCCTTCTGCTCGCTCGCTGTTTAACTACAGTATGACAGCGATCGCCTTTGGTCTAGCGGCCATGGCCCTTTTGCCCCTTTTATCGATCTTGTTTGATATCCTGCGTCAGGGCTTACCCCACCTTAGGTGGGAAGCATTGACATCCCTGCCTGCGCCGGTAGGTCTGGAAGGGGTACCCAATGGCTTTGCCAATGCTATTGCAGGCACCGTAATCATGGTGGCGATCGCATCGGTCATTAGTATTCCGATTGGGATTCTGGCGGCCATTTATTTATCTGAGTTTGGTAAAAATCGTGCCCTTGCCCGTTCCCTGCGATTCATCATCATTGTTCTGAGCGGGGTGCCTTCGATTGTAGTGGGTGTGTTTGCCTTTGGGGTGATTGTGATGACGATGGGGTCATTTTCTGCTCTGGCCGGTGGCTTTGCCTTAGCTGTGATTATGCTGCCGATTGTGATTCTGGCGACTGAAGAAGCCTTAAAGCTGGTGCCTACCCACCAACGGCTAGCTTCGGCTGCTGTGGGGGCCAACTCGTTTCATACAACCTTTCGGGTCGTGGTCGCCACGGCTTTACCTGGTATTACCACAGGCGTCTTGCTGGCGGTTGCTCGTGCGGCTGGGGAAACTGCGCCCTTGCTGTTTACTGCGCTGTTTACCCAAAACTGGCCAGAAGGGTTGCTCCATCCAACCCCTTCTCTGTCGGTGATGATTTTTAACTATGCCAGCTCAGCCTATGTTGAGCAAAATCAATTGGCCTGGAGTGCATCGGTGATTCTGGTCGCGATCGTTTTGATGACCAGTCTGCTCTCCCGTCTTGTTACAACCCGATACTCAAAACTGCGTTAGATTATGCAACCTGATTCGCCCAAGCTTTCAAGAATGGCCCACCCCTTTGCTCAAGGCTCCACCAGTGATGACCTGATGCCAGCAATGCGGATCCGTGACCTAACCTTTTACTACGGCCAGCAAAAGGCGATTGAAGACGTGTCAATGGATGTTTATCAAAACCAGGTGACTGCCATTATTGGCCCTTCGGGATGCGGTAAGTCCACATTTATTAAGTCCCTTAATCGCATCAGCGAACTGGAAGGAGAGGTTCGGGTTAGGGGGTTAGTGGAGTTCTTTGGCCAAAATATCTACAGTTCACGGGTTAATTTGAACCGTCTGCGGCGGGAGATTGGGATGGTGTTCCAAAAGCCCAACCCCTTTCCCAAAAGTATCTACGACAATGTAGCCTATGGCATCAGGGTGTTTGGCCGTGTTGCTAAAGCAGATCTGGATGATATGGTGGAATCGGCCTTACGGGGGGCAGCCTTGTGGGATGAGGTGAAAGATGACCTGGGAAAATCTGCCCTGGGGTTATCGGGGGGCCAGCAACAACGACTCTGCATTGCTCGTGCCCTGGCGGTAAAACCCAAGGTGTTGCTCATGGATGAGCCTTGTTCGGCTTTGGATCCGCTTGCCACCCTGAAAATTGAGGATTTGATGCAGTCTCTCAGCCACGAGCTGACCATTGTGATTGTGACCCACAATATGCAGCAGGCCTCGCGGGTCTCCAATTACACTGCTTTTTTCAGTATCGATGATAACCGAGTTGGGCAACTGGTGGAGTTTGGCTCTACGTCGCAAATTTTCATGAACCCCTCCCACCCCCGCACCAAAGATTATGTCGAAGGGCGCTTTGGCTAGGGTGGCTAGCATACTGAGGCGATCGCCCTCCATTTCCCAACGATATTCCCCCATTGTGCCAGCGCCAGGGAGTCGATAAGGTTAAATTTTGCGATTGACGCAAATGCTTAAACCATCGGGGTTTTCAGCTTTGACCGTTGATGCTGAAGAACTCAATGTTTGAGGCGGTACCGGGGATTTAGCAGTGCAAAGAACCGATATCGCTGGCAGGCTAACGGCAAAATTGAGCGGCTTCAGAGAATTTTAACTCACCACAGATAACCCCCGCAAGTCCGCTCCAATACCGTGTTAGTCGCCAGGGCGATAGAGAGGACTGAGAATTTATGGACTGAGGCAAGCCGAAACCCAGATTAAAGGGTAGAGTCATTTCTGAAAATTTCCTTAAATAAAAACCCCCTGCGCTCCTAGGACATCAGGGGGTAAAGAACCGAGGTAAGGATTTTGTCTATGCTAGATGACTCGCTAGGCGATCGCTGCGACTTTTACATCGTTGTTTGCCAGCAGTTCCTGTAACTCATCAGCATCGACGGTTTCTTTATCAACCAGCAGTTGGGCCAGTTGATCTAGTACATGGCGGTTGTTTAACAACACAGCCTTGGCTCGCCGGTAGGCTTGGTCTACCAGGTTACGCACCTCGTCATCAATGGCAGCGGCAGTCTCCTCCGAGAAGTCTCGCTCAGAAGCGATGTCCCGCCCTAGGAACATGTTGCCCTGCTGACGGCCAAGGGCGACTGGCCCCAGCCGATCGCTCATGCCAAAGCGGGTTACCATCTGACGGGCGACTCTGGCCACCTGTTGCAGGTCATTTGAGGCACCGGTGGTGACTTCTTCTTCGCCAAAGATAATCTCTTCGGCCAGACGGCCACCCAGGGCAACGGCCATCTGATTTTGCAGATAGGAACGGGAATAAAGCCCCGAATCCATCCGGTCTTCACTAGGGGTAAACCAGGTCAGCCCACCAGCCCGGCCACGGGGAATGATACTAATCTTCTGGACGGGGTCATAGTCGGGCATCAAGGCACCGACCAGGGCATGGCCGGCCTCGTGGTAGGCCACCAGTTGCTTGCGCTTCTCGCTCATGACGCGGTCTTTCTTCTCTGGGCCAGCCAGAACCCGGTCGATCGCATCATTGACTTCATCCATGGAGACCTCGGTCAAATTGCGACGAGCAGCCAGAATCGCGGCTTCATTCAACAAATTAGAGAGGTCAGCCCCAGTGAAACCAGGAGTCCGGCGGGCGATACGCTCCAGGTCGACATCCTTGGCCAGGGTTTTGCCACGGGCATGGACGCGCAAGATTTCTAAACGACCACCATAATCGGGACGATCCACTACGACCTGACGGTCAAATCGACCAGGACGGAGGAGGGCCGCATCCAAGACATCAGGACGGTTGGTGGCCGCAATGATAATGATGCCCGTATTGCCCTCAAACCCATCCATTTCAGTCAATAGCTGGTTCAGGGTTTGCTCCCGCTCATCGTTACCGCCGCCCAGACCAGCCCCTCGTTGACGGCCAACGGCGTCAATTTCATCAATAAAGACAATGCAGGGCGCATTTGCCTTAGCTTGCTCAAACAGGTCACGCACCCGGGAAGCACCCACCCCAACAAACATTTCCACAAACTCAGAACCAGAGATGGAGAAGAAGGGCACCCCTGCCTCCCCCGCCACTGCCTTAGCCAGTAAGGTTTTGCCCGTACCAGGAGGCCCAACCAACAACACACCCTTAGGAATTTTGGCTCCCACAGCGGTGAAGCGATCGGCGTTCTTCAAAAAATCCACCACTTCATTCAATTCCAGCTTGGCCTGGTCAATCCCTGCCACATCGCCAAAGGTCACCTGGGTCTGGGGCTCCATTTGAACTCGGGCTTTAGATTTACCAAAGTTCATGGCCTGACTACCGGGGCCGCTCTGCGCTCGTCGCAACAAGAAAAACAGACCTACCAACAAAAGAATTGGGAAGAACAGGCTGCTTAAAGCTTTAAACCAGAAACCATCATCACTCTGCGGTAAAACAGAAATATCTACACCACTGGTGGTGAGGATGTTGACTAGGTCTGGATCATTGGGCAAATTAACCAGCACATAGTTGTTCCCACTGCGAAAGCGGGCCACTGTGCGATCGGCGCTAATCTGCACCTTCTCAATTTTGCGGGCCTGGACTTCTTCAATAAACTGGCTATAACGCCAGGTTTCCCGATTTTGAGGCTGTCGATCAAAAAATGCTGTTGCCAGGGAAACCACGACAATAGCAAGTAAGGTGTATAGTCCTATGTTTCTCCACCGCTTATTCACCGGGGCTTGTCCTCCTATCTCTGAGTCCGGAGATACTTCGTTTCTATCTATGTTAATTAATATTAACCCGATCTCAGGAAATATGGGGGAAGGGCCATGATTCTCAATCAAAGGCCAGGTGCCCGCCGTCGAGTTGTGATTCTAGGAGCGGCTGGCAGAGATTTTCATAATTTCAATCTGGTCTACCGTCAGGCCCCGCAGTATGAAGTGGTGGCCTTTACCGCCGCTCAAATTTCTGGGATTGCCGATCGCCGCTATCCCCCTTCCCTGGCTGGTTCCCTCTATCCGGTAGGCATTCCGATTGTGGCGGAGGCAGAGTTAGATGCCCTGTGTCGGCAGCAGAGGGTTGACCAGGTGGTATTTGCCTACAGCGATGTCCCCCATGCCACGGTGATGCATCTGGCCTCCCGATCGCTGGCGGCCGGTGCCGATTTTGTCTTACTGGGCCCAGAGCGCACCATGCTGAAGGCCAAGGTTCCTGTAATCGCAGTTTCGGCAGTGCGAACTGGCTGTGGCAAGTCTCAAACCACCCGCTGGTTGGCCCGCCAGTTGCGCCAGCGGGGGCTGCGCCTGGGGGTGATCCGCCATCCCATGCCCTACGGCGATCTGGAACGGCAAAAGCTACAACGGTTTGCGACGTTGGCGGATGTGACAGCGGCAAACTGCACCGTGGAAGAACGGGAAGAATACGAACCCCACCTGGCCCAGGGCACGATCGTCTATGCCGGGGTAGACTATCAAGCGATTGTGGAACTGGCCCAGTCTGAGTCGGACTTACTCCTGTGGGATGGGGGCAATAATGACTTTCCCTTCCTGCAGCCCGACCTGCATCTGGTGCTGGTTGACCCCCTGCGTCCCGGGCATGAGACCAGCCACCATCCCGGTGAGGTGGTGTTGCGCATGGCGGATATTGTCATCATTGCCAAAGTCAACGCAGCGGCGGCGGCAGACATTCAGCGGGTGACCGAAACTGTCCAACAGGTCAACCCCCAGGCGACGATCGTGCGGGCGGCCTCACCCATCACCCTGGATCAGCCAGACAGGGTGCGGGGGCAGCGGGTTTTAGTGATCGAAGATGGCCCCACTACGACCCACGGCGGCATGCCCTATGGTGCAGGCTTTGTGGCTGCAACCCAGGCCCGTGCGGGGGAGATCGTGGATCCTCGCCCCTACGCGGTGCCAGAAATCGCTGCTGTTTACCAGCAATACCCCCATATCGGGTCGGTCTTGCCGGCCATGGGCTATTCCCCGGCCCAATTGCAAGGGATGCAGCAGACGATCAATGCCACCCCAGCGGATGTGGTGGTATCAGGCACCCCCAGTAACTTGGCAGCCTTGATCAAGGTGAATCAGCCGATCGTCCAGGCTCGCTACGAATTTGCAGAGGTGGGGATGCCCCGCTTAAGTGAACTGGTTGAGGCATTTCTAACGCGCATCGGGTTGGGACACTGAGTTTGAAGGAAAGGAGCGCATACCATGGAAGTCGTGATTGCCCTGGGAGGCAATGCCTTGTTGCAGCGGGGCCAGCCCTTAGAAGCGGAGTTACAGTTGCATAACATTCACAGAGCAGCACAGGCGATCGCGGCGATCGCCCAAACCCATCAGGTCATTGTTACCCACGGTAATGGGCCCCAGGTGGGGTTGTTGGCCCTGCAAGCCGCCGCCTATCCCCTGGTTAAGCCCTACCCTCTGGATGTCTTAAATGCTGAAACAGAAGGCATGATCGGCTACTTGATTGAGCAAGAGTTACGCAATTACCTGCCAGGACGCCAGATTGTCACCGTGCTGACCCAGATTGAAGTGGATGCTGCCGACCCGGCTTTTCACCACCCCACCAAGCCGATCGGCCCCCTTTATAGTCAAACAGAAGCTGAGCAGCTCCAGCACGACCGGGGCTGGGCGGTTACACCTGATGGGGAGGCCTATCGGCGGGTTGTGCCCTCCCCAGAGCCACGCTGCATTCTGGAGTTAGAGACAATACAACTGCTGGTGCGGGCTGGGGTGCTGGTGATCTGTGCTGGCGGCGGCGGCATTCCGGTGGCGACAACGGCAACCGGTCAGCGCCACGGGGTGGAAGCGGTGATTGACAAAGACCTGGCAGCGGCCTTACTGGCGATCGACCTGGAAGTAGAGGCGCTGTTGCTGCTGACCGATGTCGATGCGGTCTATCAGCACTGGGGAACCCCAAACGCTAGGCCTCTTGCTACAGTTACCCCTCAACACCTGAGGCCGTTGCCCTTTGCCAGCGGTTCAATGGCACCCAAAGTTGAAGCCGCCTGCCGCTTTGTCGAAACGACTGGTGGTATAGCGGGTATTGGTTGTCTAGAGGATGCCGGGGCAATTCTGGCTGGCATCCGAGGCACAAGGGTTGTTGCTTCAACTTAATCGTTCCTTGGTGACAGAGGTTTAAGTTTTGCAACATCCTCTATGCAATCGCTGTAATCTGATCGAGGTCGCGTATGGTGATGGTGTCTGACCTGTAGGGCCTGACTGGTTATGAATCTCGTCCTTAATCTGGTCTCTTTGATTGGAATTTTTATCCTATGTGGGGTTGCCTGGCTTTTTTCTGAAAATCGTCGGGTGATTCCCTGGCGGGTGATTGTGGGCGGCATTGGCCTCCAGTTACTCCTGGGCTTCTTTATCTTTCAGTTCCCGATCACGAGAGACCTTTTTGGAGTCTTTAGCGGCTTGCTGGATGCTGTCTTCACCGCAGCAGATGCGGGGGCTCGATTTGTCTTTGGCCCCAACCTGGTGCCCTTACCGGGGCAGGAGCCCTTTATCCTGAGGCCCATACCAGAGGGTGCCCAGGTTTGTTTACCGCCAAATCGTCCCTTTACGCCTGGGTTTTGCGGCAGCGATCGGCTCAATTACATCCTGGCCTTTCGGGCTCTGCCAGCGGTGATTTTCTTCTCAGGCTTGATTGCCCTACTCGATAACCTGGGACTCATTCGCAAAATTACCGGTCTATTTGCCAAGGTGTTTTATCGCACCATGGGCCTGAGTGGAGCAGAATCTCTCAGCGGTGCTGCCAATATCTTTGTGGGAATTGAAGCGGCGATCGCCGTGCGCCCCTTCATTGTTCGCATGACCCGCAGCGAAATTTGCGCCATTCTGGCCTGCTGTTTTGGCACGGCGGCTTCCTCCACCCTGGCCATCTACGTCAGCTTTTTACGGCCCGTCTTTCCCAACATTCTGGGCCACCTGGTTTCTGCTTCAATTATTGCGATTCCTGCCTGTTTTGTCCTCTCTAAGATACTGGTGCCCGAAACCCAAGTACCAGAAACCCTGGGGGGCATCCCCACTGCATCCAACACCCTCCCACCAGCCAGGGCCAACTCAGAACCAGCCTTGCCAGCGGGAGATGCTGACCTGCGGCTAGAACCAGGGGACCCTACCGTACCAGAAACCCTGATCTTGCGAGAAGCAGTGGCGACAGAACCAGCGGGAGCGGTGATTGAACGGGTCAGCCCGATCGACGCGGCGATTCTGGGGGCGCTGGATGGGGTAAAAATGGCGGTTTCCATCGCAGCCGTTCTAATTCTTGTGGTGGGTCTGGTGTCTCTGGTCAATCAAACCTTTGCTGGCCTGGCCAGCCTCAAGACCTCCACCATTCCCCTCCTCCAGTGGATCGGCCAGTTGTTTAGCCTGGTCACCCTGCAAAACCTGAGTGGGATCCTGTTTTACCCACTCACCATCCTGACGGGGGTTCAGGTTGATCCCAGTAAATTAATTACCTGTCTGCAGGCGATCGGCGATAGCAGCAAAACCTGTGTGCCCGATGACTCCTGGCAGGCATCTGTTTTAATTGGGCGACGCCTGATGGAGACAGCCATCCCTTCCTATCAGGCTCTGGCTCAAGCAAGGGCTGCAAATCTAATCAGCGATCGTACCGTTTTGATTGTGAGCTATGCCCTGTCAGGCTTTGCCCACCTGGCTTCCTTGGGCATCTTTGTGGGTGGCACGATCGCCCTGGCCCCTTCCCGTCGCAAGGATATCGCTGAGTTGGGTTGGAAAGCATTATTCGTTGGAACCCTTGCCACCTTAATGATTGCCTGTGTAGCAGGGTTTTATGATACGGGTAGCCCCAGTATTATGGGAGCAGCTCAACCTGTAGCCACCCCCGTAAGACCGCCACTGGCCTTATCACCCCTGCCTTCCCTACCTGCTACAATCACTCCGCCACTGACAACCTGGCGTTGCTGAAAAGCAGTATGAATCGAAACAAAGTTTCGTGCATACAGCACTTTTTTATACCCAGAATCAGCGATGCCTAAAACCTTGCCCATCGGAGTTGAGTAATTATGACTGTTCCACCCCATAGGATTCCTTGCTGTCTATCTATTGGTCAGATACCGCCAAAACAGCATCCAGTCGCGATCAGTCGTCCCAAGGCCAACAGGTGGCTGTTTTCCCCTTTGATTGGCGTTTTTGCCTCCCTCTCTCCCATTGCTTCTGCCAGGGCTTTGCAGGTGCAGGTCAGCCCGTCAGCTCCCAAATTAGGGGATACATTGACCGTTATTGCCCAGTACGATAACTTCTCCATCTCAACGCCTCCCACAGTCACAGTTGGCAAGCGCACCTATACCACCTTTGCCATCGGCCCCAATCGGTTTCGGACGTTGCTACCGACAACGCCTTTAGATAAACCGGGAATTTTACAAATCCAGGTAACCGGGCCTACAGAGTCAGAGCAGGTGTCCATTCGCCTGGGCGATCGGCGATTTCCCACCCAATCAATCTGGTTACCCCCCGGTAAAGGGAGTGAGGGAACAGACTACGAGTTCGATCGAACAGACGCCTTTAAGCAATCAGTCACGCCTGAAAAATTTTGGAGTGGGCCATTCTTAAGACCCAACCAGGGGCCGATTACGACTATTTTTGGAGTGCGTCGCTACTACAACGGTAAATTTGCCCAAGACTACTACCATCGCGGCGTAGACTATGCCGGGGCGATTGGCTCTCCTGTGGTGGCGGCAGCGGCAGGGCGGGTGGCGCTGGTAGGGCAGGTATCCCAGGGGTTTGTGCTACACGGCAACACAATTGGCCTTGATCATGGCCAGGGCGTTGCCACCATTTACTTGCATTTGAGTCGTATCTATGTCAAAGAAGGAGACAGGGTGGAAGCAGGGCAGGTGATTGGAGCCCTGGGAGGGACCGGCGCAGTCACAGGCCCCCATCTCCATTGGGGATTGTACATCCATGGTCAGGCTGTAGATCCAGTGCCCTGGCGTAACCAGAGTTTTGAATGAAAGTGATTCGTCTGTTGAATTCTAGGGCACCATAGTGGCAGGCACCCCCCAGAGTGGGATGGGAATTAGGGAGGTACTATGAGCATCGAGAAAATTGTTGAACAGGCCCTGCAGGATGGGTATTTGACCCCAGCGATGGAAGCAGAAGTGGGCCGTATTTGTGATACGGCCTGCGAGTTATCTATTGAAGAGTACATGGCACTGGATCGGTTGATGGGGGCCTTGCTAACCGGTGAAGTAGTGGCCGTTCCGCGCAAGCAGTTTATCAATGTCATGGAAGAACTGGTACTCACAGAGGCCATTTCCCGTGTTGCCGAGATCGAGGCAACCAGCGATCGCACCCTTGATCTGGGGGATATTGCAGCCTATGCCCTCAATCGCCTGCCCCCTCTTTATGCCACAACAGAAGAGGGCGCAGACTATCAGCGACAACGAGCGCAAGAAGAGTTACAACCCCTGATTGTGCAGCAGGTGAGTGACGCCATTTCTCGAAATCTGGATCAGCCAGACTTCTTCCCCGAACGTCACGTCATCAATAAAAAGACGGGGGATGAGATTTTGACCCAAGTGAGCACCTTGTTACAAGCCTATGCCCCCAATTTTGAAACGCAGGAGGCCTGACATCGCTTTTTTTCAGCAAGGCCAAGCCGATCAGGGGGTAGGATCTACTGTTGAATGGTGATAGGGGTGCCCTGGGCAACCTTTTGGTACAACGCCTCCACATCCTGGTTATACATGCGTAGACAACCGTGGGATACGGCTTGACCAATCAAATCTTCTTGGTTAGTGCCATGGAAGCCAATTTCTGTGTGCCCATCTGACCAAAACCCAATCCAGCGGGAACCAAGGGGATTGTCAGGCCCAGGAGGAAAGACCTGGCCAGTAATGGGGTGCTTCCATCTTGGGTGTTTCCACAGATGTAAAACCCGGAATGAGCCGATTGGGGTTTCCCAGCCTTTTTGACCGACTGCAAGGGGATAGTGAGCTATAATGCGCCCCCCCTCGTATACAAATACCCGTTTTTGACTCAGCCTAACGACCACCTGGGTTGTAAGCGGCATGGCTAAAGCCGCTCTGGCAGATGGTGTGCCGGGGGGTGAGGGGGCTGATGGCCTGACCTGTAATAATTGCGCCAGAGACTGAAGTGGATTAAGGGTTAAGGCGGTTGTTTTCACAGCAGGTTGGGCAGGAGCGCTGGCAGGAGTTGGCACAGCCCCATCCCCTGGCGCAGGGGGCCTGGGATTAGACCAGCCATACCACTGCATCGCCAGCAGGGCAAAGCCTGCTCCAAGACAGAGCAGCATCACACTGCGGGGTAAAAACCCATCCCGAATCGTAACAGCCATGGCAATAGAACACTGGCACTATTTTTACTTTAGTTGGTGAAATAGACGGTTTGCAACCTTGTTCCGCCCAAAAATTTGGCATACGCCTTGCCCTAATTGAACCGGAATTTATTTACCCTAGCTTTATCGTTTCTTTTTTAGCACCGACACGGTCTTGATCAAGCAAGAAAGTAGGGTTTTGATTCAAACGGGGCACTTTAAAGGAGAAATTGAGCGACTCTAGGTTTTTAAGTGTGGCCACAGCAGAGTTTTTATTGAAGTGTGTGAGGTGAGAATCATGGTGGAACGATTGATACTGGCAGTAACGATGACCCTTCTGTTACATTTGGTTCTGCACTTGAAAACTCTACCAGGGCACCCTGGCCAGTCATCTTCTTTTGCTCAGGATCGCATGACGGCCGCCCAGCCCTCTGCACTTTCTGCGCTCAGATCGATGCTGAAGCTGGGACAGGACTGAAAACGGGGAACTGCAGGCATGAGCTAGCAGCCCAGCCCCCCTGGATTGTGACCGTTCGCCATAGCTTTGCGACCTACCTATTAGAGAACGGTTACGACAGGATGACTACGTCACGCTTCGCGAACGCACCATCCAAGAACTACTGGGCCATAAGGATGTCAAAACCACCCTGATCTATACCCATGTGCTCAATCGAGGCGATCTCGGGGTGCGCAGTCCCCTTGATTTTGGGGGAGTCAGACACAGCAGCATTGCAACCTGGCTACCTGGCGTTGGGAAAGATCTGCACCGCAGCATCCAGGACAGAAAGACGGACGGGAGTGCCGATTTCCAGATCGACGCTAATGGGAGTACGGGCATACAACGATCGGCCGCTAGGTGTTTTCAGCCAGTACCGATATTCCCGTCCTAAAAATTGCCGATCGTGAACGACGATCGTACTGGTTTGATCAGGCTCTAACTGAAACCCTTCCTGCCGAATCATGACAGCAGCAGCCTCCTGAGCGGCGCGATCGACCACCCCATTGTGTGCCTGAAACCAGCCAATCTCAGTCTGCCAGCCTTCTTTTTGTCGGTGGGCAGGTAAAAAATTAGCTTGGGTGACAAATTCAGCAACAAATTGAGACTTTGGCATTTGATAGAGCGCTTCTGGGATATCGCATTGCTCTAGATGGCCCGCTCGCATCACAGCGACAAAATCACAGATGGAGAGGGCTTCTTCCTGGTCATGGGTGACAAAAATAGCGGTGGTCTGGCTGGTTTTGAGAATGTCACGAATCTCTTGCCGGAGGCGGAGCCGGATCTGCATATCCAGGTTAGATAAAGGCTCATCCAGTAAAACCAGAGAGGGTTGGGGGGCCAGAGCCCGGGCCAGAGCGACTCGCTGTTGTTGACCACCAGAAAGCTCATGGGGGTAGCAGTTTTCCAGCCCAGCGAGCCCGACCAAGGCCAGGGCTGCGGCGGTCAAGTCTTGAATTTGCTTAGTTGAGAATTGTTTGCGGCAGGGGCGCTGTAGACCAAAGGCGATATTTTTGGCCACAGTCAGATGGGGGAACAGGGTGTAATCCTGAAAGACCATACCCACATTCCGCCGCTCTGGCGGTTGCCAGCAGCCTCCCCCTGCGACCCGTTGCCCCGCCAGGTCGATCGTGCCCAACTGGGGCCGCTCAAACCCTGCAATCAGACGGAGGAGGGTAGTTTTGCCACAACCAGAGGTTCCCAGGAGCCCTAGCAGGTCTCCCTGTCTCAAACTCAAGGAGACCTGATTGACAGCGGGAATGGGGGATCTGGGAAATTGGAGAGAGACGCGATCGATCCGGAGGATGACAGAATCTGACATTTAATTGCAAAAAATGTTCAATAGTTTCACCCTATACTAAGGAACGCAATAAATCAAAAATTTAAACCCACTTCTTTCAACATTGCTGCTGCAATGGATCCAGTCCTGGTTTTACTTTCATAAAAAAATTGTTATTTTGCACTGATTCCGTCTGAATTCAATGCGATCGTTGTTGCCCAAATTCATTCCTACCCGCTGCCCGCTGCCCCACTGGGATGGCTGGGTCATCAGCACCTGGTTGATTGCCTTGCTTGTTTCCCTGCCCATCTTAGTCGTTCTCAGTAGTGTCTTAGTCGATACCCGATCAACCTGGCAGCACCTGGCCAGTACGGTTTTAGCCACTTACATCGCCAATTCTTTGGGGCTGATGCTGGGGGTGGGGCTCGGCACTGCGGTGATTGGGGTCAGTACAGCCTGGCTCGTCACCCTCTGCCGCTTTCCAGGGCAACGGCTCTTTGAATCCCTGCTGCTCCTGCCCCTGGCGGCGCCAGCCTATATTCTGGCCTATACCTATACTGAACTGTTGGAATTCTACGGCCCAGTCCAAACTCAATTACGTCGCTGGTTTGGCTGGGAAACAGTGCATGACTACTGGTTTCCCAATGTGCGATCGCTGCCAGGAGCAGTCGTCATGTTAACGCTAGTGCTGTACCCCTACGTTTATTTACTAGCCCGATCTGCCTTTCTCACCCAGTCGAATCGCCTGCTAGAAGCCAGTCAAAATCTAGGTTGCAGTCCCTGGGGCAGTTTCTCCAAAGTGGCGTTGCCCTTAGCCCGTCCGGCCATCGTGGCGGGGTTATCGCTCGTCTTAATGGAGACCCTCAACGACCTGGGCACCGTTGAGTTTTTCTCGGTGCCCACTTTTACCACTGGCATTTATCGCACCTGGTTTGGCCTGGGCGAGCAACTGGCCGCATCTCAGTTGGCGGCATTATTATTGGTGTTTGTATTTGGGCTGATGGGGTTAGAGCGCATCTCTCGGCGGCAGCAGCGCTATTACCAGGGGGCAGGGCAGGGGGGGCGGGCCGTGCCCCGTTATCGTCTGAGAGGATGGCGCAGCGCGGGGGCATGTCTGGCCTGTAGTTTACCCATTCTCCTGGGGTTTTTGTTACCGGCGGGGGTACTGTTGCACCTGGCCTGGCCGGGTAGCACTGGGTCTCAGGTAGAGAGGCGGGCTGAGGCTGATTTTTGGGGTGGGGCGATCGGGCCAACCAGCAGCAACCCATTTTGGCAGTTTGCCCAACATAGTCTGGTGCTGGCCGCCTTGGCTGCCGGGATTGCAGTGCTGATTTCGGTTGTTTTAGCTTACGGACAGCGGCTACGCCCCAGCAACCACTGGGCGACTCAGGTCGCGACCCTGGGTTACGCCGTCCCCGGAGCGGTGATTGCGGTAGGGGTGTTAGTCCCCCTGGGGCGGTTTGACAATACCCTGAATGCCTGGAGCCGTTCTACCCTTGGGGTGTCTACGGGGTTATTGTTGAGTGGCACGATCATCGCCCTGATCTTTGCCTACCTGGTGCGATTTTTGGCGGTGGGCTTTGGGGCGGTGGAGTCAAGCCTGGAGCAGATTAGGCCCAGCCTGGATGACGCCGCCCATAGTTTGGGCTATGGGACGATCGCGACCTTGCGTAAAGTCCATCTGCCCCTGATGCGGAGCGGGTTGATGACTGGGTTGATTTTGGTGTTTGTCGATGTGATGAAAGAGTTACCAGCGACCCTCATTGTCCGCCCCTTTAACTTTGATACCCTGGCGGTGCGGGTCTACCATCTAGCATCGGATGAACGTCTGGCAGAAGCAGCCCTGCCAGCGCTGGCGATCGTTGGAGTGGGACTGTTGCCGGTGGTCTTGCTCAACTGGCAAATGGTGGAGGCCGATCGCCGTTAAGTTAAAACTCAAAATCCTATGCCTATACCCAGCCGGCACGATCCATTAGTTTAAGGGCCGCCGGGTTCAAGGCACCAAAGGTTTTGGCGCTGAGTTGATCGGCTTTAAAGCGACCAAAACCAGCCAGAATCGGATCGATCGCCACCCCCTCGATCACCGGGTATTCGTGATTGCTAGCGGCAAAGATTTGCTGCGCCTCTGGCGTGATCAGATACTCTAAAAACTGAATCGCAGCCTCCCGGTTAGGGGCATAGCGGGCAACACCAGCGCCACTGATATTGACATGGGTGCCCCGATCGGACTGGTTGGGGAAAATCACACCGATCTTGGCAGCGATCTGCCGGTCTTCTGGATTGCTGGACTTGGCCAGTCGCACCAGATAGTAGGTATTGGAGAGGGTGAGATCGCCAATACCTGCTGCTACTGCCTTAATTTGAGCCGTATCGTTGCCTTCGGGCTTACGGGCAAAGTTGGCCACCAACCCCCTGGCCCACGCCTCTGTTTTGGCTTCTCCTTGGGCAGCAATCATTGAACCCACCAGAGACTGGTTATATACATTATTGGAAGAACGCACAATCACCTTGCCTCGCCACTTAGGGTCGGCCAGATCTTCATAGCGAGTAATATCAGAGGGGTTAACCCGTTCTTTGTGATAGAGAATCACCCTGGCCCGTTTTGTCAAGCCAAACCAGTAGCCATCCAGGTCGCGCAGATTGGCAGGGATTTTTGTAAATAGTTGGCTACTATCAGGAATTTTTTGAAATAAGCCCTCTTGCTGCATGCGCCACAGGTTACCTGCGTCTACCGTGATAACCACATCAGCCGGACTATTGGCCCCTTCACTCTTGAGGCGCTCGATCAACTTATCGCCTGGGGCTTCTACCAGGTTGACTCGAACTCCAGTGCGCTTAAAAAAGCCCTCGTAGACTTGATTATCTGTGTCATAATGTCGGGCTGAGTAAAGATTTAGGACCTTGTCTCCTTGGGACTGGAACCTGGCGCAGCCCGAGAGTTGATGGGCTGAAACCGCTGTGAACGCTGCCCCAGCAGCTAAAAATGCCCGTCTTTTCATGTTCATCATCAGTACCATTCAATTACTGCAATAAGCACCTCAATTAATCTACAGCATTATTGCAACTCTTTATTAATAAGTTGCCCCAGTATGGGTAGGTTAAAGCGATTAGCAATTGCAAAAACCCTTCGCCGTTCCATGGGACGAGTTAGCAGGTTGCCTTCTGATGGATTTGCAAAATTTCACGAACTTCGGCAGGTGATTCTCACTCAACTAAAGCCCTACGGGCATGGCTACGCTAGCAGCACCCCTGACTACACTGCACTGGTTGTTCAACTCAGGGGTGTAGGCAATGGCCAAATTTCGAGAAATCTTGCGATTGCATGAACTGGGCTATAGCCAGTGTGCGATTGCCCAAAGTTGTGCCGTCGCCCGTTCGACTGTGCAGGACTACATTCGGCGGGCAACGGCCAAGAACTTAAGCTACGAACCACTGAGTCAACTGAGTGACAGTGAAGTCGACGAACCCGTTGAGAAAAGGCCCCCAATGAAGGTGCTGCAAAGATGTTGTCGAATCCATCTTTAATCTGCCTTCGGTCTACTGGGCTTAGATTGGGGTGGACTTGTGCATAGGCATCGAGGGTGACATCAACCCGCTTGCGTCCATGCAAGTTGCATTCAATTAAATTGATCCCTGGCACCAGTATCAAATGTCAATTATCCTGGCCGGTTTGCGTCAATTATTTTGGCCGGTTTTTGACATCAGTGGTTGCTGATAGCGGCGTGTAAGCAGCCTCTGGCGGCAACAAAGCTTCACTCACAGCATGTTCCTCTATTGTGTCTAATCCATTCCCAATGACTTCGTTGAAAGCCTCCTCATCAGTACGTTCCATCCATTCTGTGTACCAAATCAGTTCTTCCTGGGAGAGCAAAAATAAATAGATTTG
>JBJTUO010000183.1:0-6873 GCA_046080785.1 Leptolyngbyaceae cyanobacterium
GGGTCATCACGCGGAGTCTAAACAACGCATAGGGAGGCGATGGGGTTGCCCAGCCTGTGAACTGTGTAGCCGAAAGCTTGGAAGCCCACGCTGTATTGCTTGCAATCAGCGTCGGGTAGGCAAGCTAGTAGGATATGTCACAATTTGATGACTGGGATAATCATCGATAGCCAGGCTCGATGGGTAGATGAAGACGCAAAAACCATGGGTTAGAAGCCTGCTTGTGCTGGCTGTCATCTGGCTATTGGGAGCTTTGTTTGATCGGCTCTGGTTCTGGATGGATCATTCAGTGCCCGCATGGGATCAGGCTGAATATTTAACCGGCGCATTAAACTATTGGCAAAAATTACAGTCGCCCCGCCCCTGGTCTGGCGACTGGTGGGTAGAGTTTTGGCAACTATCGTCTAAAATTCCACCGCTGGTTTACATTTCTACAGCGCCGTTTTTGGCGCTATTTGGGCCTGGCCCCGATCAAAGCACGCTGGTAAATCTGCTCTATAGCGCAATTCTTTTAGGGGCCGTCTATACCCTGGGCACCTACTTGTTTGCCATAACCGTGGGGCTATGGGCAGCGGGAATCACCCTACTGCTACCTGCTCTGGCCGTGCTGCGACTGGATTATTTAATGGATTATCCTCTGGTGGCGCTGGTCACCCTCTGTTTTACCTGTCTGACCCTCTGGCGGGGAGAACGGCACCAGCGGACGGGGCGAACCCATCCCTCTGAGCCAGAGGAGATTCGGGTTATCCGGCAGAAGGTAGGGATTCAGTCCTTACCCTTCCCCGATCGGCAGACGCCCTGGGCGGATCGGCTTAACCAAGGCTGGGTCTGGCTCAGTATGAATCGAGAGTGGGTGCTAGCTGCTGCAACCGGGGTGACCCTGGGCGTATCCTTAATGGCGAAGCAAACCGCCCTACTGTTTCTACTGGTGCCCCTATTCTGGGCATTCATCGAGATCTTATCTGAACGAGACTGGCCAGGGTTGGGGCAGGGGCTACTGGGGTTGGGGTTGGCGATTCCCATTGTTTACCCCTGGTATCGCACAAACTGGCTGTTGATTCTCACTGCCAGCAAGCGGGCTACGGTTGATTCTGCGATCGCGGAGGGAGATCCATCCCTTGCCTCCCCTGCCGCCTGGTTATATTACCTGAAACTTCTACCAGGGATGGTTTCCTGGCCACTGTTGGGGGTTTCTCTGTTGGGCTGGCTGTTTTTTTGGCGTCGATCGCGGGTTAGCAGCTTGCAGGGCAACCAGGTTGATGCTTCACCCAAGCCTCGGCCCTACCAGCAATTTGTGTTTGGCAACAGTCAGCGATCGTTGGGCTGGCTGCTACTCTTCTGGGTGGGGGCTTACCTGCTCTCATCCCTCAACATCAACAAAGATGAGCGCTACATGGCTCCTTCCCTGCCCGTTCTGGCAGTGGTACTGGCCTATGGTATCAGCCTCTTACCCCGTAGTTGGAACCGGCTGCGCTGGGGGGCCGTCGGGCTAACTGGGGTGTTGCTCATGGCCAGTCTGTTTCCCATTGCCCCAACGCCCATTCGGCAAGCATGGCCCTTTCCCTACCAGCACTATGCTCGCTTAGGCCCGGAGTATCCCCACGCCGAGGTGGCAGCCGAAGTGGTAAAAACCGAGCCATACCTGCGATCGACGCT
Source organism: Leptolyngbyaceae cyanobacterium (assembly GCA_046080785.1). Lineage (GTDB taxonomy): Bacteria > Cyanobacteriota > Cyanobacteriia > Leptolyngbyales > Leptolyngbyaceae > JBJTUO01. The sequence goes on from JBJTUO010000183.1 coordinate 1,657, forward strand.
GGGGGTGTTGCCCTCCACTGCCCCCATCAACCAGCACAACATCAATTACTATGGCCAGTTGCAGCAAGGCCAGGTATTTGGGCGACAGGTGGGCACTCGTCGCCAGTTTGTGGTCCAGGATGGGCACTCGTTTTCCTGGTTTGTTACTAAAACCGATGATCAGGGTGCCATTCGGCAAGGAGAGGCTCAAACCGCCTTAGTGAAGCTGGTGGAGCAGGAGGGAGAATTCCGTCTCCAAAAAGCATGGCAGTTACCCGATCAAAGTGTCTTAAAGCTGATGCGAAAGCTGGTGCCGTTGATAGAAGTGCAACCCCTCACCACCGCTCTACCGGCCTCCACGCCCCTGCAGTTAAAGCTGGTCTCTGTGCCAGCCAGTGCCCCCGCTGGTCAACCAATTCCAGTCACCTATCGTTGGGTCGGTTCATGGGATGCCCTACAATCTGGTCTTGTCTTGCTCACCTGGCGTAAACAGGGTGAGCCACCAGGCCCAACCCGTTACCGGTGGTTCCATGACCATGGCATTGCCATGGGCAATCTCTTATCCCAAAAGCCAGAAGCCAAAAGAGATGGAACCTTTGAGGTGGTAGAACGAATGGCCATGTTACCCCCCGCTCAACTGCCAGCAGGGACATACATCCTGGACGCTGTTTATCTAAACCGCCAAACCGGAAAGGTAACGACCCTAGCCACTCCAGCGGTAAGCCTTAAGATTGATCCTAAGGCAACGGCCTCCCCTGCACCAGAATTGGATCTGGTGACCCAACTCCGCAACCTGGCGGCGACCCTACCTGAGGGGGTATCTATCCTCGATCGCACCTTTGATCAAATTGGCCGATTGGGGCAGTATGACCCAGACCAGGATTTTGTTACCCAGACTCGTCAAGCGATGGAGTATCGCCTCCAGCAGGAACCGGATAATCGGATGTTTTCCTATACACTGGCGCTAGCGAATGTGCTGAAGCGACGGGTTGGCCCAGCGATCGCAGCCTTAGAGCAAGTCGTCCGCCTCGATCCCAAGAATCCCAATGCCTATGCCTACCTGGCCTTTGTCAACCTCTATGACCTGCGACCAGGGCCAGCAAAGTTGGCACTCAACACCGCTTTGCAGCTCAATCCCAATCTACCAGAGCTCTATGGGCTACGGGGCATTGCCAGTTTGATGAGCGGGCAAGTAAGCCAGGCATGGCAAGATGGACAGACCTATCAACAACGGAGACAGAGGAAACCCTAAGACGATGACTCAAGTTTCTTTTGAGCAATTGGTGCAGCGAGTTCGAGCGGGCACTGACCTGGCCAGTTTCCCCACCGATACGGTTCCTGCCCTGGCGGCCCGCCCGGAGGCAGCCCACCTGATTTTTGCGGCCAAACAGCGTCAACTCGATAAACCATTGATTTTGATGGCGGCTGAAGCACAAGACCTCTGGCCCTATGTCAAAGGCACTGATGCTGAAATGGCTGTCTGGCAACAAGTTGCCGAGCACTATTGGCCTGGGGCATTAACCCTGGTGTTACCAACCAGGGATAGGGCCAGCACTGACCGCTCCGTTCGTGCCATTGCCGCCATGAATCCCGCTGATCCAACAACCATTGGGGTGCGTGTGCCCAATCATACGGTTGCCCGATCCATTCTCAGTCACACTGGTGTTCTAGCGACAACCAGTGCCAACCGTTCGGGCCACCCACCCCTACTCACAATGGCCGACATTTCAGCCCAATTCCCTCAGGTTTTGATGCTCTCAGAGGCAGAACTGGCATCCCTTACACCCAATCCCCTAAAAACTTCGGCAATCACTGCCTCTGGCCTGCCCTCTACGGTCGCCCGTTGGAATGGATCTGGCTGGGACATCCTGCGTCAGGGCGCAATTTTACTTCATTAGAATGAATTTTTGCGGAAATCTGCTGCCATCCCGAGAGGGCTGTAGTACGCTTCTCAAAGAAGTAAGGTAGCAATAATTACGGGTTGTCATCCAGGGTGAACATTGTATGAATGCGGCAAACATAATCTGGCTGGGGGTTGGAGTTGGCTTTGGGTTGCTCGCCAGTGAATGGTTGCTGCGATCGCGGCGGCGTCGCCCCCGTGGGCCCATGCTCCCGATCTCAGACCCGCCAAACCTGAGTGGAACTGGAGGAACAGACACTTCATCAAATGCTCTGCCTGCTGCGGCCACGCTGCCACCGGTTTCCCAAACCCATCTACAACAACTTGAGTTAGCCTATCAGATGGCCAAGGAAATGGAACAGTTTAAGGCAGGGTTTTTGGCCCGCATCTCCCATGAGTTGAGGTCACCTTTGAATGGGTTGATTGGCATACACCAGTTAATTTTGACCGATCTCTGTGATAGCCCGGAAGAAGAACGAGAATTTTTGACCCAGGCTAATGAATCGGCCATGAGAATGATAAAAATGCTGGATGATATCCTGGATGTGTCGAAGGCTGAGTATGGGGCTCAGAAACCCGTGCTAAAACCGCTTTCTCTGGCTGACCTGCTAGATGAAGTGTATGCGCTCACCTATCTCCTGGCGCAAGATCGGAATTTAGCGTTGCAGGTGATTCCCCCAGAGCCCGATCTCCACGTTCTAGCCGACGAGCGGCGACTGGTACAAGTGCTGGTGAACTTTATCAATACGGCTATTTTGCAGATGCAAGAAGCAGGTATTTCTGTTTGGGCTGAGCTAGAGCCTGACTCTAAGCGGGCTGTGATTCAGCTAGAGGCTCCAGTGCCCGTTGAGGTGTTTAACGAGCCTGTTGATCACCTGCGTCAGCCTGTCAGCCTCCCTGATTTTAGTGGATTGTTGCCAGAGCAGCAAAAACAGCAGGCGGTCGCTGATCTAACAGTCGCCGCTCTGCCTACCCCTGGTTTGACCCTATTAGCAAACCAGATCATGATGGAAACCATGGGGGGGCAGTTAGAGTTAAGCCCCCACCCAGTTGATGCTAGACTTTGTCAAATTCGCTGCTTGTTGCCGTTGGCAGACCCGGTAATCCTATCCGCAGGTTGAGCCAGCCAGAGGGGGCAGGGTTCAATCAGGGGCTGGTTGTGCAGCACCATCGTAGTACTGCTACTTGCTTCAAACCCAATCCGACCATAAAAAGATTGCTGATGGGTCGTCATCAGGTAGACTCGCTCTACTCGACTGACCTTGGGGTGACTCAGGACGGTCTGCACCAATTTGCGCCCCAACCCCGCCCCTTGATAATCAGGGTGAATCACCACGTCCCAGATGGTGGCGCGATAGATTCCATCAGAGGTCGCCCGCGCAAACCCAATCAGTTGATCGCAATCCCAGGCAGAAATGACTGGCTCGCTATTGGCGATCGCAACCTCCAAATCTTCAATCTGACGATCTTTGGCCCAAAAAGCAGCGATCTGAAATAGTTGCTGCAACTGCTTGACATCGACCTGCGATCGCTGATCCCAAAACTGAATATGGCGACAATCCATGCTCAAGTGCTATCCTTCCCCAAAAAACGAACCCTTGCAACGTTTAACCCTGATTTCAGGGTAGCTTCAGTCTATCGAATTGCATCACGACCAAACTGTAATAGTTGATCCAACTTGAATGCCAACCGCCTGAAGAGGCGGTAGAATGGATGCAAGATGATCCTTTGCATCAAGTCAGGGCCATTTAATGGAACGATTGCAGCAGAGTGGTCAGGTGCTTAAGGATACTGAGAAGATTCTGAAATTCCTGGGAGCGGTTAATCGAGAAGGTATCAGAGCAGGCATAGCGGGGTGAATCTGGCGCTGCTTTTAGCATCTGGGCAAACACAAATTCTCGTCCGTTGGTGATCAGACCGAGTGGATTCGAGGGTTGGACTGGGCTGTTTAACAGGTAAAGCAATAATTGGGGCAGGGCTGCCATTACATCTAGCTGCACTCGTTTTGACTCGATCGCTAAAATCCACAGTTGCCCCTGCACAATCAGCACATCGATTCGTCCTTTAATTAATTCCTCTTCTTCTTGTAAAAGAATTTCGACGGGCTCCTCAGTCACCAGTCGAAAGTTTCTGCCATAGAAACCAGCTAAATCCAACAATGGAGACAGAACCACCATCTTGACTAACTCTTCTGATAGGGGCAGATACCGCACCTGATTGTTGTAATTGCTGGTGATATGGGCTAGGGTCTGAATTTCTCGCTCAGATAAGGGAGACTGCCCATGATCCCAGAGAAGAAACATTTGCTCTGGATCTGCTAACTCCAGATTAAATTTTTGTTCTAACTCATATAAGCTGAGGGTTTTCGCTTGAATTGTTGTGGCCATGGGCGTATTGCTCCTCCAAAACAATCCTGACCTTGATAGAGTCTAACCCAGGAATTTTGCGGTTGAAATAGGCTCTGAAACGATTGTTTAATTCACTCTGGAGTGGCTGGAGCGCCGCCCTCTTACGGAGCCAATCCCATCTCTTCCAGTTGAATAACTACCTGCTCTAGGTAGGAGAGAATCTACCCTGGTAGAAGTTGCCCAACCTGGATTCCCGTTTGCACGGGAATGACAGCCAATAATTGAAGGATTCGTGAATAATCCAGTGAAATGCTTCTACCCATTTACCCGCTGGGATGAATAATCTTCTGGGTCTTCGCCAATCTCGCCGACAAAGGAGAAGGATCGAATCAGGTTAAAGATTTCGTGGCTCATGGTCTGTAATGTCAGGCTGCGCGGGAGAATCTCGGTTTGTAGGGCATCGTGTTGCAGTTTTTCAAACTCCCGTTGCAGGTAGCGATCGCCCTCCGGGAGTTGGTAGTTTGTGAAGAAATCCCGCAGGGGACTTTCTAAATCGAGAGCGTGAGATCTTTTTTCTGCCTGGTCACGGGGACGCTGTTCTTCAAAGCAGGTCTGGATATCGTCAAAGATGTCACGCATTAGGTTGGGGTAACGGCCCGAAAGCGCCAGTAGGGCCAGAATTGCCTGCTGCACTTGTAGACTGGGTCTGGTGCCACGGGTGCGACAAACGACTTTGAATAGTTTATACACATTGGTCAGGCGTTTGATTGTGCGGGGAGTCAGGTCTACCTGTTTACAGCACTCTAGCAGCAGGTTGAATTCCTGACGACTAAACTCGCTAAATTTTGCGCCGCCGGTGGCCCCATCTTGCAGTACGACCTGAGAACGCAGGTAGGTTTCTAGGGTGTTGGCCATGATCGGGCGTACCCGGTAGGGAAGTTGGATAATCTTTTCCAAATAGTCTGTACCAGAGGGGCGACCCCGACGAGA
>JBJTUO010000184.1:0-13144 GCA_046080785.1 Leptolyngbyaceae cyanobacterium
GAGTGGTCGGATAGACTCTAACTGGGTAAAGATTTGTAGGACTTCCCGGAATGATCTGGAGAATACCGTGTAGGAATGGAGTCAGAGGGATGGGAGAAGCGGTCAGAACTGGCCAGGGAGGTTACCATGATCAAGCTTTGGCGCAAAGTACTGACAATCGGGCTAATCGGGCTACTCAGCCTGGTTCTAACGGTAAAACTAGGTGGCTGTACGACAACCACGACCGCATCGGGGTCTGGTGCCCTACCAGCGGTCTCGCCCCTACCCAACCCCTCCCTGCCGGCTTGGATTGAGCAGATCAGCCCCTTGGGAGAAGCGGCTACCCAAGCTCAGATTCGGGTGCGCTTTAAGGAGCCGTTGATCCCGATTGAACAGTTGGACAGCCCCAACCAGCAGGCTCTCCTGAAAAAGTTTGAAGTAATGCCCCGATTGCCGGGGGAGTTTCGCTTTTTGACCCCCAGAATGGTGGGGTTTCAGGCGGAAAAAGCCATTCCCAAAGCAACACGAATCCAAGTGAGCTTAAAGGCTGGGCTGGCGGATCTGAAACAGCATCGGTTAACGCAAGACCTGACCTGGACGTTTAATACAGAGCCGATTAAGCTCAGTGGTCTACCGACCTCCTTTCCTGAAGGGAATGGGACAAGGGGAGACGTTGACCCGATCGACCTCAAGCCGAGTTTCACCCTACAGGCCAATACTGAACTAGACCTGGCTTCCCTGCGGGATCATGCCCGTCTGGTTACCAGCGATGGCGGGCAAACAGTTAGACTCAAGGCTACCCTCCAAAAAACATCGGCATCAGAACAAGAGCCACGATCGCCAGCAGCCGTCTTTGACCCCGCTACCCGTCCCTGGGTTTATCAACTGGAACCCCGAAGCACCTTAGACAAAGGGACCCGTTACCGATTTGAGATTGCGCCTGGCCTGCGACCAGACCGGGGCAATTTAGCCAGTGAAACCCCCTTCACCAGCCTGGTTGAAACCTATGGGCCATTGGCCTTCCAGAAACTATCTGCCTTTGGCCAGCCCGATGGGGGGCCGGCCTTTGGCCGGTTTAGCAACGGTTCTGCCCAATTACAATTCAATAATGGCATTGATGCAGAGTCGGCCAGTGCCCAAATTCAAGTCAGCCCCGCGCCCCAAAAAGATACCCCCCTGGTGCAAGTCTACGACGGCGAAAAGTTTGTAAACCTGAATCCCTGGGCCTTGGCACCGGCAACAAACTACACCATCACGCTGGGCGCTGGGTTAAAAGACCGGTTTGGCCAGACCTTGGGCAAGCCAGTTACCGTCCCATTTCGGACGGGGGATGTCTCCCCTGACCTGTGGGCCCCCTCTGACCTGCACATCTTCCCTACCTCCACCCGTCAGCAACTGCAACTGAACCTTTCTACCGTTAATCTTTCCAGTTATAAGGCGGCTTTTATCCCGGTTCAACCGACCGATTTAGTCTACACAGATTCTGCCTATCCGAGGGAGACCGGAACCGATCTGCTACCCGCAGTATCCAACTGGAAGTCCCAAACCATCCCGCTTAAGCACAACGAAACCGTTACTGTTCCCATTCCCGTTCAGTCCTTATTGGGAAGTAAAACGGGGATGCTGGCCTATGGGGTGCAGGCCCGCACCAATCCTTATCAGGAAGACAATCAACAAAAATGGCGGGAACCCAGCTTTTATGGATTGGTGCAGATGACCAACCTGGGCGTGATGGCCCAGTGGTTTCCAGAGGCGGGGCTGGTGCGAGTTCACCATCTCTCCGATGGCTCCGCCGTTGAAAATGCCACCGTGCAGGTTTACCAATCGCAGTTAGAGGCAAAAGCCCGGTCTACCTCCACACCCTGTGCTACGGGAAAAACCGATCGCGCAGGGATGCTGTCATTCAATAGAGCCGCATTGCAAACCTGTATTGGCGCTGGCTCTACCTTTACAACTGGCCCCAAGCTCCTGGTTATTGCCCAGGAGGGCAGTGATTGGGCCTTTACCCGCACGGATGAATATAGTGGGGCTTACGATTACGGCATTGATGCAGGGTGGCAAAATAGCAAGCCAGAGACCAGAGGGACGATATTTAGCGATCGCCAGCTTTACCAACCAGGAGAAACAGGCTGGTTTACCGGAGTGGCCTACTATCTACAAAATGGCCGCCTGCAACAGGATGCCAATGCCGCCTATGAAGTCACCTTAGAAGGCCCAGAGGGACGCAAAACCAATCTGGGTAGCCAGACGACCACTGAGTACGGTACCTTTTCGGTACAACTGCCATTGGAAAAGAATCAGCCGTTGGGCTATTACACCCTGCGTGCCAAAGCCAAAAATGGCCATGAGCTGACTGGCGAATTTCGTGTGGCAGAGTTTAAGCCCCCCAACTTTAAGGTTGAGTTGAATTTGACAACTCCCAGCAGCCAGACGGGGCTGTTGCCAGACCAATCCACGGCCCTGCCGATCGCCCTCCCCAACCAGACCGTTTCTACCACGACGGAGAGCCGCTATCTGTTTGGGGCCCCTGTAGAAGGCGGCAGGGTAGAATACTACGTCACCCGCCAACGCCATGAATTTGCCCCCAAAGGGTGGGATGGCTTTGCCTTTGGGCGACGCTGGTTTTGGCCGGAGGAACCACCGGAGGTTAGCAGTGATGTGGCTCAAACCAGTCAGGTGCTCAATGCCGAGGGGCAGTCTACCCAAACCATCCCTGTGGGCAATGACCTGCCCTATCCCATGATCTATCGAGTCGATGCGGAGGTTACCGATGTTTCTAACCTCTCTGTTGCTGACTCGCAACAATTTCTAGCCTTGCCCGGCGATCGGTTAATTGGATTAAAGAGTGAGTTTGTCGGAGAGGCGGGCAAGCCTCTGGCGGTGCAGGTGATCGTCACCGATGCCGCTGGTAAGCCCTTGCAAAACCAGCGAGTGCGCTTAGAGTTACAGGCGATCAATTACAGCCGCATGACCCGGTTGGTCGAGGGCAGTCGTACCCAACAAAATCAGGTGGAGTATCAAACCGTGGCCACTGCCCAGGTGAGGTCGGCGGCCCAACCCCAAACTGTCAATCTAACTCCAGCCAAATCTGGTTCCTATCGGATTCGGGCAAATCTGGCAGGGGATGACCAGGAAGCCCTAGCCACCGATCTACAGGTCTGGGTGAGTGGAAACACTGCCACCTACTGGGGCGATCGCTTCCGCAATAATCGCCTGGAAGTGAAACTGGATCGGGCCAGTTACCAACCAGGGGAAACCGCGACAGTTCTGATTCAATCTCCCTATCCAGAAGCGGAACTGTATGTGGCGGTCGTGCGCTACAACACCCTGTACCAGGCGGTCGCAAAGGTCAAAGGAAGCGCCCCCAAAGTACAGTTTCAAGTGACGCCCGATATGCTGCCCAATGCAGCGGTACAGGCCATTTTGGTGCGCCAGGGTGAGCCCCTATCCCAGGTTGAACCCGGTAGCCTGGATGATCTGGTTCGGATTGGGTTTGCCCCCTTTCAAACAAATCTGGACGATCGCTACTTAAAATTAGACCTGCAACCCGGTGGTTCTACCGTCGAGCCAGGAAACACACAAACGGTACAACTGGCTCTCACCAACGCTGAGGGCCAACCCACCCAAGGCCAGGTCACCCTCATGGTGGTAAATGAAGCGATTTTACAACTCACGGGCTACCGCCCCCCCGATCTGGTTAAAACGGTCTATGCCGAGCAGCCGGTATCCGTTCGCCTGAGCGACAACCGCCCGGATGTGGTGTTGCAACCCCTCGCTTCTCCCTTGCAGAAAGGCTGGGGCTACGGCGGCGGGCTCTCTAGTGGAGCAGGCAATACTCGCACCCGCACCGACTTCCAGCCGATCGCCTACTACCAGACGTTGCAAACAGATGCCCAAGGCAAAGCCCTGGTCAGCTTCAAACTGCCCGATGACCTGACCACCTGGCAGGTGCTGGCAGAGGCCATTGCCCAACCTGCTGGCAAATCGGCCTTACCCAACTGGCGCTTTGGCCAGGGTGACGCCACCTTTATCACCAGCAAACCCCTGGTCACCAATCCCGTTTTGCCCATGTTTGCCCGACCAGGCGATCGCTTCCAGCTTGGGGTGTCTGCCACCAACAATACGGGAACTGCCGGTCAACTGGTGATCAATGGCAGCGTTACGCCTCCCCTGCAGTTGCAGCAGTCTAGCGCTGAGCTAAAAGTCCAAGCAGACAAGGGCACCCATGCCTATCGCTTCCCTGTTGTCGTGGGGCAGGCGGGCACAGCGGAGGTACAGTTCCGCAGTGATTTAAATGGCAATCAGGATGCTTTTAAGGTGCCACTCCAGGTTCGACCTTTGGAGGTTACCGAGCAAGTGGTGGAAACGGGCCGCACCAATACCCAGGTGACGATCCCGATTCAAGTCAGCCCCCAGGTCAGCAATGAGGTGGGAGGGCTAGAGGTGAACCTGGCCAGTAGTCTGGTGCCCCAATTGACCGCTCCGGTGAAACAGGTGTTAGATGAGACCCATCTGCCCTTTTTAGAACCAGCCGCCAGTCAATTAAAGATTGCCGCCCACCTGCAAACCCTGGGTCAGGTCTACGGCCAAACCTTCGCTGGTTTTGCGTCGGCCCAACAGGCCCAGCAGGCGATAGATCGACTCCGCCCCCTCCAAAAACCGGATGGGGGCTTTGCCGCCTACCCTGGCCAAGAAAAATCCGATCCCTTCTTGACGCCCTATGCGGCCCAGGCCATAGCCCAGGCCGATCGGGTCTTTGGTCAACAAATGTCCCAGGGCATGCAGCCCGCCCTGACCCGCTACCTCAATCAACTGCTGGCCAATCCAGGCCGGTATGACTTCTGCAAAGAGCAGGCATGTCAGAACCAACTGCGGCTGGAAGCCCTGATTGCCCTGGCGGAACTAGGCGATCGGCGGGCAGATTTCTTATCTGAAATCTATGCCGGGCGCACTCAACTAGACCCGGTACAGCAAATTAAGCTGGCCCGATACCTGTTGCAGTTCCCCGATTGGCAACAAGAAGCCAACACCCTGGCCGCGGAGTTGCAAGAAGTAGTGAATCAGACTGGTCGCAGTGCCACCGTCAATCTGCCACAAAACTGGTCCTGGCTCAGCTCCGACACAGCGATTCAGGCGCAGGCGTTGCAACTGTTCATGGCCCAATCGGGCAATTCTGACCTGGTTAATCGGCTAGCCCAGGGACTCTTGGCCCAGCGGCGAGAGGGCACCTGGTCTACCACCTACGACAACGCAGTTGCCCTGACTGCCCTGGTGGATTACAGCAAGCTCCAACCGACGCCCCCCAACTTCCAGGCGACAGCCCAACTGGCGGGCAAAACCATTGGTACAGCCCAGTTTCAGGGATACCAGCAGCCCAGCCAGACCCTTACGGTGCCGATGGCCCAACTCCCCCGTGGGCAAACTAACCTGGTGCTGAAGCAATCTGGCTCTGGCTTGCTCCACTATCTGGCGGCTTACCGCTACCGATTACAGGGCAACCAAGTGGGACGCTTTGCAGGTCTGCGAATTACTCGATCCATTCGACCGGCCAATCAGGAAGCTGTGATCCGCACGATCGGCCTCTATGCCCCTGACCCCTTAAAATTGCCGACAGGCCAGGTTTATGATATCGGTCTGGAACTGATTACTGACCATGCGGTCAACCATCTGGTGATTACAGACCCCCTCCCCGCTGGTTTTGAAGCGGTGGATAACAGCCTCCAGACCAGTACGCCCTACTTCCAGGCCCAGGGAGATAGCTGGCAGCTTGGGTTTAAGGCGCTCTACCGCGATCGAGTCGTGGCCTATGGCAATCGATTAGAACCGGGAGTATACACAATGCACTACCTGGTGCGATCGGTAACCCCTGGCACCTTCCTCTATCCTGGGGCAGAAGCCCACCTGCAATATGCCCCTGAAGAGTTTGGCCGATCTGCGGCTTCAACCCTGGAGATTGCTCAGAACTAAGGGCTCAGCCCTCACCCTCCTGCGACAGGTTCAAGAATCGGGGAGAGGGACTTTAAGCAGCCCTCACCCTAAATCCCTCTCCCCAGGGAGAGGGACTTTAAGCCGGATCCCCCCTTCGGCTGCGCTCAGGGAACGGGAGAAGGGGGGTGAGGGGGCTGGGGGATGAGGGCGAGTTGGGCATTGCGGGTCAGGGTCAGAAATATGTTCTGGTCTGGGGAAGCAAGGGTAACAGGGGCAGTGTCTTTCAGCCAGAGTAGATATTCTACGTTGCCAGCAGGCCCCGTCAGGGGTGACCAGGTACAGCCCCAGTAGTGCCAGCCCAGTTCTTGTGCAGTCTTCAGAACCTTAAGAATGGCATCTGCCTGGTCTTGAGGGTTTTTAACAACCCCTTTGCCCACTCGATCGCGGCCTACTTCAAACTGGGGTTTAACCAGTAAGACCACTTCTCGTGGCGATCGCAGCAGGTGCCAAAGGGCAGGTAAAACCTTAGTCAGGGAGATGAAGGAGACATCGGCGACCCCCAAGTCGGGCCATTGTGCATCCGAGGAATACAGATCTCCTGGCTGTAAATAGCGGAGGTTGGTGCGTTCTTTTAGAATGACGCGGGGGTCTTGTCGCAGACTCCAGGCGACCTGGCCATAACCCACATCAATGCCATAGACCTGACTGGTGCCTGATTGCAGCAAACAATCGGTGAAGCCCCCGGTAGAAATACCACCATCTAAGCAGATGCGGCCCTCAACGGGAATCTGGAACTCCCCGATCGCCCTGGCTAGTTTTTCACCGCCGCGGGAGACGTAGGGCGCTTTTTGACGCACTTGAATCGGCAGGGTGACATCAATTTCAGTTCCGGGTTTATCTATCACCTGCCCATTTACCGTCACTTCCCCCGCCCGGATCAGCCTCTGGGCCTGCTGGCGGGAGTCACACAGATGCAGTGCGACCAGTAGACTGTCAAGACGTTGTTTCGGCATTACACTGAATCTAACTGCGAATGGAGATTGTAAAACCATGCAGTCATTTATATTGTTACTCATACTGGTGATGTTGATGAAGTTGGGTGTATTATTTCCAGTTGCTTGTGCTGCCACATCCGGATCAGAGGTGCAGGCTATTCTCAAGCAACGGATTGATCAGGAAAAGCAATGTGTTGGCATTGTCGTTGGGGTAATTGATGCTAAGGGCCGACAAATTATCTCCTATGGAAAGTTAAGTCAAGCCAGTAACCAACTAGTGGATGGCAATACCCTGTTTGAGATTGGCTCCATCACAAAGGTGTTTACAACACTAGCTTTGGCAAAAATGGTAAAAGCAGGAACGCTGCAACTAACAGAACCAGCCTCAGCCCTACTACCTACTTCAGTCAAAGTTCCAGCAAGAAATGGTAAAAAGATTCGACTAATCGACCTGGCCACCCACAGCTCAGGATTGCCTCGACTTCCAGATAATATCGAGATTAAAGATCCAGAAAATCCCTATGCCGATTATACAGTGAGTCAACTTTACGGCTTTCTAGCTACTTACCAGTTGCCAAGGGAAATCGGTGTTGAGTATGAGTATTCCAATGTGGGCATGGGGTTATTGGGCCATACCTTAAGTTTAAAGGCGGCGGTTGACTACGAAACTTTGATTCTTGCAACCATCTGCCAACCTTTAAAGATGGACAGTACCCGCATTCACCTGATGGCTGAGCAGCAAGCCCGCTTTGCTACTGGGTATGATGACTCTGGCAAAGCCGTTAAATATTGGGATATTCCCGCTCTAGCAGGGGCAGGAGCCTTACGATCAACGGTCAATGATCTGTTGAAATTTCTGGCGGCCAATTTAGGGCTTACCCAATCTAGTTTATCGTCTGCCATCCAGAAAACCCATCAAATCTACTTTCAAACCCAGGATGTCGAGGTGGCACTGGGCTGGCAGGTGCTGAAATACGATGGCAAACGGATTTTTTGGCACAATGGGGCAACAGGGGGGTTCCGTAGCTTCATCGGGTTTGATCTACAACAACAAATGGGCGTGGTTGTTCTTGCTAACTCTGCCAGGGATGTGAACGACATTGGATTTCATTTGCTAGATCACAAGTTTCCCCTGACTAAACAGCATCAAGCGATCGCGGTAAATCCGGCAATCTACAATGCCTATATTGGTCGCTATCAGTTAGCCTCTGACTTCATTCTCACCGTCACTAAAGAAGACAATAAGCTGTACGTCCAGGCGACCAATCAGCAAAAAGTGGAACTATTCCCAGAGACAGAAATGGATTTTTTCATTAAAGAGGTGGATGCTCAAGTCATCTTTGTTAAAGATCAGCAGGGAAAGGTAACGCAATTGATTCTGCACCAGAGTGGGCGGGATATTGCGGGGAAGAAATTGGATTAACTTTTTCAGCGATTTTCGTCTTCATCGTTGAGACGTTGCAAAATATCGAGAATGGAACAATTTTTGGTTTGCAGCCCTCTTAGTCTTCTAGCTCCTGTTTGAGTTTCACCTTTGCCTGCTGCCAAAATTGTTCTAATTCTTCTAGAGCATACTCTGATAGGGGCCGATCGACCACGGCCTCCATTTGCATCAACCGTTGAATAAAGCGCTGATTGGTGCCCTGGAGAGCGGCGATCGGATCCAGGTCATACCAGCGGGCCAGGTTAATTATGACAAACAATAGATCGCCCAACTCAGCTTGCTGGTGTTCCTGGTCGCTCTCGGCCAGAGCGGCTTGAAATTCTCCCAGTTCTTCTTCAAATTTTTGCCAAACCCCCTCCACGGTTTCCCACTCAAAGCCAGCCGCCGCTGCTTTTTGCGAAATTTTAAGCCCAGCCATCAGGGGCGGGAGCGATCGGGCATAGCGCTGCAATGTGTGACTGAGGGGCTTGACCTGGTTGGGGTCTTCTCCTTTTTCCGCTGCTTTAATTTGTTCCCAATTGCGATGCACCTCTTCCACCCCCTGCACCTCGACATCACCAAACACATGGGGATGACGACGAATCAACTTTTCGCTAATGCCCTGGGTGACTGCCGTCAAATCAAAGGCTCCCCGCTCACTGGCAATTTGGGCCTGTAACACCACCTGGAGTAAGAGGTCGCCCAACTCTTCACAGACCGCCCTATCATTGCCATGGCGAATCGCATCTACGACTTCATGGGCCTCTTCAATCACGTAGGGGGTCAAGCTTTCATGGGTTTGCGCCAGATCCCAGGGGCAACCGCCCTTGGGCGATCGTAATTGGGCCACGACTTGCACCAAATGTTGGATGGCGTCTAATAATGGGGTGTCTGGGGAATGGGCCATAATTTTCTGGAACAAGGATTTTTCCTAGTCTCGCATGGGCGGCTTAAAAGTCGGTAGCTCAGGTTGCTGCCGGGGTGGGGTGGGGGGCGGCGGCGTGACAGGAGCGGGAGGGGTAACTTTGCGTTTGGTGGGCTTTCGTGTAGGTACCCATTGTTTATACATAGAGCCCACCCCATCACTGAGAGCATGAACCAGGGCACCTAATTCTAAACCAATCAGTAAGGCTAACCAGGCTGGCCACTGGGTTTGTAATGACCAGGTTGCATGGGCCAGCCCCGTCTGGGCCGTTGTTGCCACCATCGGCTGCCAAATTTCTAGCTTGCCAGCACAATAAAACACTATCGCGGCGACCCCAGCCACAGCCAACCCAAACAGTAGCAGCCACAGCCCCAAATAAATGATCCGAAGGACTGTGCCGACGATAGGCCCATGGGAGAGCAGCGATCGATGACGCATGCTGCGTCGATAGGGAAGCCAGATCCAGCGCAGCACCCCCCAACGGCGATACTGGCGAGAATGGATATCTAGGTCAGGCCCAAACATTAAGCCGCTAAATAAGTAGCCACCAGAAACCAATAGGGTCAGGGTGCCATTTTGGGTCTGGGCAAAGGCACCTCCAGCGAGTAGGGGCAAGCTCCAGAGGGTAATGCTGTCGTGGGTGCGACCAGACGGCATAGCAGGTAGACAAACAAATGTTCTTCTTTTGCATCGTATCAGGTGCGCCCCTATCTGTTACAATACATTTTGACAATTGATAGTTAACTTGGGCGGTTAGCTCAGCGGTAGAGCGCCTGCCTTACAAGCAGGATGCCACAGGTTCAAATCCTGTACTGCCCATTGGTTATATCGTAGCGATTGCTGAATTTTTTCTTGGCTGCGAAGCTGGAGCTTGGTAACGAGTTACGAGACAAAAATCCACTCGCTGCCGCGATCGCACTCTACAAGATCGGCGTTAGCGAAACCTGGGCATGGCGCGATCGTACTGAAGCCAGGATATGGACTTTGATACAATTGAGGTTATACCAATTCAATGTGATGTTGCATAAAATTCACCCCACCGCCTGCGGCACCTCCCCTTGGTAAGGGGAGGTTGGGAGGGGTCAGATAATATGCTCCTTCAAAGAGATTTGATATTAGGTCAATAGTTGCGATTAGAGGGTGATGCCAGAGGTTGCTCGTTTTTATGGAATTGTGATCAAGGTATTCTTTGGCGATCACCCTCCGCCCCATTTTCATGCAATCTATGGTGAATATAATGCATTGGTCAGCATTGAGTCTCTAGAGATCATTGAGGGAGATCTGCCCAGTCGTGCTCAGAAATTAGTTCTAGAGTGGGCAGCACTGTACCAGCAAGATCTTTTGCAAATGTGGAACACTCAAGAGTTTCGTAAACTACCGCCCCTCAAGTAGAGTTAGACTCCATGAAATACCCTCGAATTCTAAGAGCTAAAGCAATTGATGACCACACTTTGATGATTGAATTTACGAATCAAGAAGTTAAGCAATATGATATTCGACATCTTTTAGAAAATCCCATGTTTGCTCCACTGCATCAATCTGCATTTTTTAGGAACTTTAAGATTGAGCCAGGAGGGTATGGGATTGTGTGGAATGAAGATATTGATCTGAGTGAGTATGAGCTTTGGAAAAATAGTGTGACGATCGCCGAATCTACCTCTTGAACAGGATGGGTTCCCATCCCCAATTGTGATCGCACCCTACAAGATCAGCGTTAGCGAAACCTGGGCATAGCGCGATCGCAGCAAGGACGGGTGCTGCCCTCTAAGACTACACTAGAATCACATCTGCTTAGTCAAGCGCTGAAAGTCATGGTTACTAGCACAGGGGTTAGAGAGGTCATCACTACACTACAAGACTTGCAGCAACGGCTAGGGCTGGTGCGGGCGCAGCGGGATGACTTTTTTACTGAATGGATGGATGGCTTGCCAACCCTAACGGCGCAAGAGTTAGACAGGATTGATCAGATTAAGCGACGCTATGACTATCACCGTGCAGATGGGCTGCTTCTAGAGGGCACCATTAATCTGGTGGTGACGGCTCCACTATTAGAACTGCTGGGTTTTGTTGATCCGCCCTTTCGTCTGAAGTCACCCTACGGCATTGCCCTAGAACTAGAAGACCCGGAAGAAACAATCCGTGGGTTTATTGATGTGCTAGTTTTGCAAGAGCGACTGTGGATTTTGACGGTTGAATCTAAGCGCACCAGTATTTCGGTGCCTGCGGCTTTGCCACAACTGCTGGCTTACATGGCTGCTAACCCAGAGGGGCAATTACCCCAATATGGGATGGCAACCAATGGGGATGAGTTTGTGTTTTTAAAGCTTGGCACGAGCACTGAATATGATGTGTCTCGCTCTTTTTCTCTATTTCCGCGACGGCATGAGCTTGGGCAAGTGGCGCAGATTCTCAAAGCGCTGGGGCAGTGTGTTTTAGGGCAGGGCTGATGGTGTTCAATCCCGATGCCGAACTATCGTGAGTTCACAGGCGGTTGTCCGGCCAAAGTCCCAATCAAGATGCTCACTATCTGTTCCAAATCATCCGGCACCGTAAACAATTTAATATCCTGCGTAATCTGTTTTTGATGCTGATCCAATCGTCCAAATCGCCATGCATCACCGATCGTCACTGCCCCGTAGAGTGTGTCTAGCTCCTGCACCTGGGATAGGGCGATTAACTCGGTTGCTAGTTGGGTAAAACCACGGGTGAGATCATCGTTTTTGGCTTCGACAATCACGATCGCTTGCCCCAGACGAAGCAAGTAATCCAGCGTTCCTTTCAGCCAGTTATTCACCGACAGCGGATATTCAATCCTCAGTTGGGCATTGTAGCGAGTCGCAACCTCTAACAAAATGGGAGCCACGAGAATTTCGCGACGGGCCGTTTCGCTGGTTAATGTCACAACCGTTAGCGATCGCTCCAATCGATTTCGCAACTCAGCCGTCCATGTCAGGGATTCTTGAGTCATCGGTAAGGATAACCTAGCAGTGCGGAGGGTGTAGCCGAGATCAGCGAGGATTTCTTCGGGCTCTGCACTCATTTCAAAGTAAGACCGGAAGGTGTAGGACTGATCTGCCTGCAGGATTTTGAGCTTGGTCATGGGTGCCCGCCGCCAACTTCAGTAATGATTCATCTTTCCCTAATCATAACGGCCTTGTTGGTGAGGGCAGTGAGATCACATTCCGGCGAGGGGCATTGACGAAGCCTGGGCATCGCACGATCGCACTTTACCAAAGGGTTAGCGATCGCAAAACCATCGCATCTTAATTCAAGTAGCCCCCTAATCCCTGCCAATCCGCACCTTGGCGTTAAAGTTTAAGGGCGGCACTTGAAAAAAGTCGATCGGGTTGATCTGGGGTGAGGAGGGTTTTGCATTTACGGCAAAGGCGTCAACCAGTTCCGAAGGCAGGAAGGGAATGGCCAGGGATGAACCAGACTGTGCTGGCAACGTATCAGCGATCGGTTGCAATTTTTCAATAGAAAAAACCGCCGCCCGATTGCCCTGCCGCCCCCCAGTGTCTAGCTGAAAAACCCTGGCGCTGGGTGGCAGCAGCAGCCGACTACGATACCCAACTGAGGATTGCCTAAAGGATCGCACCGACATGGATGGCCGAGCGGGGTGACTGGCCAAGACGATCGGCTGAGCTGCACCGACAGCCATGACGCCGATCATCAGACTTGTCCACAGTTTGCTCACAATACCCCCAATCCAGAGCTTTTTCTCCGGCAGATCAAATAAAAACCAGGATTATTAGGCGTTGCATAATGGAGCTATGAAATCAGGGGAGAAACCATGCAGTGTCCAGAATGTGGCTCGACGAATATCAGTAAAAACGGGAAACAGAAAGGTAAACAAAATCACATTTGCAAGGAGTGCGGACGGCAGTTCTTTGA